>CAZIIK010000083.1:0-4487 GCA_964539235.1 uncultured Gammaproteobacteria bacterium
ATCACTCGGGTATACCTTTTCCATGGCTTGTGTGCTGCATATCACGTGACAAATCGGTATTATGACCCTGCACATCCCAAAAATCCGCATCTGTTTGAATGCATAACAAGAAAAATACCCATTTTCGGACAGGCTCTAAGAGGTGCAAAATCAAAGTACCAACAATTGGACCAGAAGACAGCGCCACACCGGTCATCGTGCCACAACATCCCGTTGCAAAACCCTGACGGGCTTTAGGAAAAGCGAATTGCGCCACCAAGATGGCCAGGTTTAATGAAATCGAAAAACCAACGCCTTGAATCAGACGCCCCATAATGAGCACCCAAAAATGATCCGCAAAACCACACACCAAAGAACCCAAGGCAAAGGTCATCACGCCCCAGATCAATAAGTGCTTGATCGAAACGCGTTGTGCTAAACGACCAAAAAAATAAAACCAACCGCAGACATGCCGACATAAGCATTTAAAATCCACTGCAAGGCACTGAGTGATTCATGAAAATGATGATTAATCGGCGCCAAGGCAAGATTGACAATGGTTGTATCTAAATTGACAACCAATAGCATCAGGCTGGCACCGATTAAGGTTAACCACCGCAGTGGATTATGCGCTGGAAAGGGCGGTTGCACGAGTTAGCTGGCCGGTAAAATTGTACCGCGCACCTCACCAAAACCCACTCGATACGTCTCAGCTTGGCAGAAACCACGCATTATCGCCGTGTCACCATCTAATAAGAAGCGACGCTCACTGTCATCTGGCAATTGAATGGGGTTTTGACCACCCCAGGTTAATTCAATCATGCTGCCATAGCTGTCAGGCGTTTGGCCACTGATCGTGCCTGATGCCAACAGGTCACCCGTGTGCATCGGACAACCATTGACACTGTGATGCGCTAATTGCTGGCAAATATCCCAGTACATATATTTAAAGTTGGTTTTAGCAACCGTATGCGGCTCAGGCATTGTTTCGCCTTGTATCGCAAACTCTAATTGGATATCAAACGCCCAATCTTTTTCACGTTTTAAATAGGGCAGTGGTGCCGGTTCTTGTTGCGGAGATGCCATACGAAATGGTTCTAATGCATCCAAGGTGACCACCCAAGGTGAAATCGATGTGCAGAAGTTTTTACCTAGAAATGGGCCGAGCGGTACGTATTCCCATTTTTGAATATCACGTGCACTCCAGTCGTTTACTAAGACCATACCGAAAATGTGCTCAGGTGCATCCGCCATGCTAATGGACTCACCAAATTCACTGCCTTGACCGACAAAAAAGCCCATTTCGACTTCAACGTCGATACCTTTACAAGGACCATAAAACGGTGGTTTCTCAGGGTCAGGACGCATTTGTCCATGAGGGCGTTTAAAATCAGTGCCACTTACCACAACACTGCCAGCACGGCCATCATAACCCACTGGAATATGGCGCCAGTTCGGCAGCAGTGGATTGTTTTTATCGCGAAACATGGTGCCTAAATTGGTTGCGTGTTCGATAGAGGAATAAAAGTCGGTATAGCTGGTAATGCTAACGGGCAAATGCAGTGTCACTTCTGCCATCGGTACCAAAGCTTTAGCACGCAGTGCTGCGTTATCGCGCAATGTTGGATTATCAGCGCGCAACAATTCACTGACGCAATTGCGAATGTCGCTTGCAGCTTGGCGGCCTTTAGCCATTAAACTGTTTAATGAGTCTTGGGCAAAATCTGCTGCATAAGGTGAGCAATCACAGGTTGCTGTATTGACGACTTCTAGCAAATCCAATACGTAATCCCCAATGGCAACGCCAACCCGTTTGGCAGGGTTATCAGCAGTAGAAAAAATACCAAATGGTAAATTTTGCATGGGAAAATCTTGATCGGCAGGCACCTCAATGAAGGACTTCAGTGTTGGGTCATTCGCAGTAATAGTCATTGTTATAGTTCCTTATTTTTAAAGCCGTTAATTCGGTATTATTGCAGCGCATTCATCACTTGACTGAGCTGCTCAATACATACCTGGTTTTCTGTTAGCAGACCGATACTGATACGCAAATGGTGAGTCATGTTGTATGGCACTAAGGGTCTTAAAATCACACCCCGTTTCAGCATGGCTTCGTTGATGGCTAATGCCTGTTCACCAAAATCAACCGCCATAAAATTACCAGTGGTGTCGATATAAGTCAGTTTGGCCAAATCAAAAAACTGGGTGAACTGTGACATGCCTAAGCGATTATTCTCAATCACCTGTGCCAAATAATCAGTATCATTAAGTGCTGCTTCTGCTGCGGTTAGCGTCAAAGCTGTAACGTTAAATGGCTTGCGCACACGATTCAGCATATCAGCGACAGCAGGTGAAGAGGCACTATAACCAAAACGCAGTCCAGCCAGGGCATAGGCTTTGGAAAAGGTTCGTACCACTACTAAGTTTTCATGTTGCGCCAACAGCGGCATGGCTGATGCATAATCTGCTTGATCCATAAACTCAGTATAAGCCTCATCGACGACAACTAAGACGTCTTTCGGTACTGCTTGAATAAAGTCGTATAGTGCCGGCTGGCGAATCCAGGTACCCGTTGGGTTATTGGGATTCGTAATGAAAATAATACGGGTTTTGTCATCAATTGCGGCCAACATACCAGACAAATCTTGTTGCCAGTCCTGGTCAGGCACTAACTGGCTTTCTACCGCCGCAGATTTCGCCAAAATTTTATATAAGGCAAAGGCATGCTTAGACGTGACAATATTATCGCCAGGGCGCGTAAAACTGCGCACCAGAAGCTCTAGAATATCAGAGGAGCCACTGCCAAAAATAATCTGATACGTCTGCACACCATTCATCTCCGCGAGTTGTGTGCGCAATCCAGGCGCAGCATCTTCTGGATAACTAGCCAAGTGCGGCAGGGCATCCTGTAATGCTTTTGTCACTTTTTGACTGGGTGGCAATGGGCATTCATTACTGGCGAGTTTAACAATTTCTTGCAAACCATAAGTTCGCTGGATTTCCTCTGTGGTTTTACCCGGCTGATAGGGTTTGAGACTGGCAATACTCGGGTTTACATGATCAAGAACTGACATGATTTCATTTCCTTATGCTGAAAAGTGAGCGGATAGGGTTTGCCAACAATGCAAATAATCAGTCTGGCGAATATCGCCATTTAACGCGAACTCTGTCAACTGCCAAAGCTGTGAGCTTTCAAACATAAACGCTAAAGTATCGCGATACCGTACCGGCGTGGTAGGTGCTTCATGCGTCGCTTTATCAAAAGCTTTTTGATCAACACCATGGCCTGACATGCAATTATGCAAGCTACTGCCCCCCGGTACGAAACCGGTTGCTTTGGCATCGTATTGACCATAAACCAATCCCATGTATTCACTCATGATATTGCGGTGATAGTAGGGCGGCCGAAAGGTATCTTCAGCCGTCATCCATCGTGCTGGAAAAATCACAAAGTCGATGTTAGCAATGCCCGCATGCCCAGAAGGCGATGTTAATACAGTAAAAATACTCGGATCTGCATGATCCTTCAGGACTGAAAACATGGGCACAAAACGATGCAAATCATATTTGTATGGCACGTAATTACCCGACCATGCCACTACATCAAGCGGTGAGTGCTGTATTGGCATATGCCACAACTGACCTTGCAGTTTGGCGTACAGGGTGAAATCACCCGAACGTGTTTCATAGGCTGCTTCAGGCACTAAAAAGTGGCGCTGTTCAGCCAAGCCATTGGCACCAATCGGACCAAGTTCCGGCAAAACATAAGGTGATCCTTGGTTTTCACAGACATAACCGCGTGCTTTTTCAGCCAATAATTCTACTTGAAAACGAATACCGCGTTGAATCACCACAATTTCACCCGGAGCGGCATCAATAATGCCGAATTCGGTTTTAAAACGCAGTGCACCTTCTTGTGGAACAATCAGAAAATCACCATCTGCGTTATAGAAAAAATGATCTGTAATCGAGGCGGTAATGCTATATAAATGAATCGCACCACCTGGGTTATAGGCCATGGTCACCAAGCCTTTTACAAAGCAGGTTGCTGTCTCAGGATAAGGCAGTGGATTCCAACGAAATTGATCAGGTGGCGTTAGGGTTGCGTCGGTGTGATGCTGATCACGTAGCAAATGACCTGACATCAGTTGTGCTGCACCGCAATGTAATACCGATGGGCGAATCCGATACTGCCAGCTGCGATAATTTTGATGACGTAATGCAGTAAACGCTGAACCGGATAGTTGCTCTGCATACAAACCTAACGGTGGTTTCTGCGGTGAGTTTTGTTCTTTGGGTAATGCGCCAGCAATTGCTTCACTTTCAAATTCATTGCCAAACCCGAGTTGGTAGTTTAAAGCCGTCATATCAGCCTCCTGCGTGATTTTTAAGAGGCCGCATCATACAAAAAAAGCCTAGGTCAGTCGATGACAAGATACGTTAGTGTCTCACTTTTCTCATTGCTAATTAAAGTCAAAATATTTTGAAAAATACTGAAATTTTTATAC
>CAZIIK010000084.1:0-3441 GCA_964539235.1 uncultured Gammaproteobacteria bacterium
TGCGTTATTTAGGTAATGGCATCGCTCAAAGTCAGTTTACAGATGGGCATAATACACCTAAGACCACGAGCGTCGATGCGCATGGTCAGATCTCGGGCACAAGCTATACATTAGATCCCTATGGCAAAGTCTTATTGACTCAATTAGACCAAACGGCTATTCAGCTTGCAGCTAATAACCCGCTGGATATTGCCCACAATCCCCATCGATACGGTGGTGGTTATTTTGATCAAGAAACGGGCTTACCGATTTAGGTGCCCGCTACTATGACTCAAGTTTAGGCCGCTTTGTCGCACAAGACAGTTACGATGTGCCGAATCGCTATAACTATTCCCAGGCCAATCCAATTATGAAATGGGATCCCGATGGGCATATGAGTGAAAGCCAGAAAAAAGCTGTGATTTTTGCGGCTGGTTTCGTAGTAGGTTCGCTATTGGCGTTTTTAACAGGTGCATCAAGTCTCGGGGTATGGGGCACATTTCTATTGAGTACGTTGTCTGATGGCGTCTCTTGTGGAGCAAGCGATTATATTAGTCAGGGAGTAGAAACCGGTTGGAAAAATCCAGATTGGCGTTCGCTTGGCACCAATGCTGCAATTGGCGCCGGCTCAGGATTAGGGTTTGGCATAGTTGGCAAGGCCTGTAGGGCGCTTCTTCCTATGACAAGATTTCAGTTGAAGCTATGGGGCTTCACAAAGCTAACAGAAGAAACATTTAAAGATATAAAAAAACAACAAGGTATTTATCTGGTTGTGGCAAAGGAGGGTCCTGTCCACTATGGTGTTGGGCTGCTAGGAATCACTCAAGAAATGATAGAAAGGGGTGAATCGGGATGGCGACCAAGTGAGACAAATATTGCATCATACCACGCCTACAGGCCGGGAAAGTCGTGGGTAAAAGCAATAAAAAATGCATTCTGGAAACAAGACTCAGAAAATGCTGCCTATATGAGATTAGGCATTGGTTATGACCCAGATCGATACATTGATAGTTATTTTAGCTCAGCATATACCAAACGCTTGGTCGACTTTTCAGACGATACCCTGAAATCACTAAAGAAATCTTTCAAAGAGCTGCATGAACCTCTTGAGCGGACGTACCATCTTTTTAATAACAACTGCCGATTGGCATCAAGGCGCGCTGTTAAGAGAGCGGAGAAAATAGCTAAGAATACCATCAACCGGTTAAGTTGAAATGTATCGATAATACAGGGTAAACGCATCTAATTTTCATAGATGATGCGGGCGAGGTAATCGTTACTTGCAGCGGCTTTTCGTTGTTTTCGCTTGATACTGGATTTAAATGTAAAGGTCAATATTGAATCTGACATTTCAGGTTTAATAGGATTAAACCAATTAGCCAATATTGTAAAAGATCAAACAATAGGAGTGTCATAATGACCTAGGCAGCACCCAGCCAAAATGATCAAGTCAAGGCAAATGAACTTGAGAGAATCTAATTATGGTTTGGAATAACACAAAAGATGTTCGCAAAGCTAACTACTAACCAAATGACGCCGCCGCAGCCCAGCGCAAATGAGTACAGCACAGTATATCAGCACAGCTCCAACGATTAGGCCGACCAAATGCAAAACGCGCGTAAATGCAGACCACGCCAACCAATGGGTCAGTGACGGTGAACAATAAAACAACATCAAACCCATTAAAACCGTACTCAATATGACAGCAAACCCAATGCGCCACCAGGCACAAGTGGGTTGATAGATCTTGGAACGCAGTAAAGCCCAAACCAACAGCACCACGTTGATACAGGCTGCAATTGAAGTGGCTAACGCCAAACCAACATGGGCCAATGGCACAATCAAAATGGCGTTAAAAACTAAATTCGTGAGCATAGCCACCACAGCGATTTTCACCGGGGTTTTCATATTGTGCCGCGCATAAAAAGCGGAGACTAAAACTTTAATTGCAATAAAAAATAGTAACCCTGCAGCAAAGGCGACCAAACTGTGCTGACTCATGGTAACATCAAATGCATTAAAACGGTGATAACCAAATAAAGTAGCCACTAACGGACCTGACAACACCGCCAATCCAACGGCAGCCGGCACGCCCAACAAAACCACCAAACGCAACGCCCAATCCAAGGACTGATTATAAGCTGCCTGATCTTTGAGACTGTGACGCTTGGCTAATACGGGCAGTACGACTGTCGACAATGCCACGCCAAAAACACCTAAAGGAAACTGCATCAATCGGTCTGAATAATACAACCAAGAAACACTGCCGGTGGGTAGAAACGACGCGAAAATCGTGTCTAATAACAGGCTAATTTGCGCCACGGATGCGCCAAACAATACCGGCACCATCAGTTTAATTAAGCGCTTCACCACCGGTTGATGCCAACCCCATTTGGGCCATACCAACATGCCAATGCGATATAAAAAAGGCAGTTGAAATAGCAATTGCACCACACCGGCAAGCAATACGCCCCAGGCTGCAGCCACAACTGGATGTTGCAAATGAGGTGCAACCCACCAGACCAAAGCAATGATAGACACATTCAATAACACTGGTGTGAACGCTGGCACTAGAAAACGACTAAACGTATTGAGCACACCACCGGCTAATGCCGTTAATGAAATAAAAAACAAATAAGGAAAGGTAATACGCAGCATATGCTGTGCTAAAGAGAATTTAGCCGGATCATGTACAAATCCAGGTGCAAACACCGTAATCCAGACAGCTGAAGTCAACATACCGATCACAGCCACAACAAATAGGATCAACGCCAATGTTCCGGCAACGTACTGCACCGTCTGGCGTAATTGTTGCGGATTATCGTCTGTATACTGCGCGGCAAAAATCGGCACAAAAGCCTGAGCGAAGGCCCCTTCTGCAAATAACCGCCGCATAAAATTGGGAATCTTAAAGGCGACCAAAAACGCATCCATACCGGCTGTGGCACCAAAAACCGTGGCAAATACAACTTCACGTACTAGACCCAACAACCTCGACAACACAGTCATAGCGCCGACGCCAACAGTCGACTTTAATAAGCGCCTACTCACCACAAGCCACCGGTTGCTTCACAATGGCGTGGATAATGGCGTGAAAGTCTGGGCAGATCAAGCGATCAGGGGCAATGCGACCGTGTCAACGCCAGCTACTATTCAGTGTTTTAGCCTAGATCCCGGATCAATCCCGGGATGACAGCTTGTGAAGTCCGGGATGACATTTTGTGAAGTCCGGGATGACAGTTTGTGAAGCCCAGGGTGACAGTGGAGGGTCCGGGGTGACAAACCATTCTGTCATTCCCGCGAACGCGGTAAACCAGGCTAAGAGGGCACCCGAGAAGCTTCTGCCTTCGGCCAAGCCTTTGTTAAAGGCATTTTTCAGCATGCTACCGTAATGCACTCTACATTTGGATTTTTGATGCAAATTTGATCATCACAAGCCAAAAAGACTAATTTTCATGCAGC
>CAZIIK010000085.1:0-2480 GCA_964539235.1 uncultured Gammaproteobacteria bacterium
GCCTCTGGCTCAATCACTTTCTGACCGGAAACATCTGTTGCCAGCTCAACCAAAGATTCCAGCCAATTCAGCAATCGACGCGCATCACCTGCCGCATCCTTGACCAGTTTTTCTTGCTCGGCTAACGGAAAATCAATGACATATTGACCAAAACCGTTGTCCTGATCTGTCAACGCCTGTTGCAAAATCGCCAATAAATCTTCGTCTGACAACAGCTGCAATACATGCACACGCGCACGAGATAACAGTGCACTGTTGAGTTCAAACGAAGGATTTTCCGTCGTCGCCCCAATGAAACAAAAGGTTCCATCTTCAATGTATGGCGGAAAGGCATCTTGCTGGGATTTAGAAAACCGATGCGCTTCATCGACAAACAACACAGTTTTCTGCCCTAACGAAGTACGATACTGCGCACGTTCAACCACTGCGCGAATTTCCTTCACACCTGCCGTGACAGCTGATAACCGCTCAACTTCTGCTTGTGCTGAACGCGCCAACAACTGTGCCAATGTAGTTTTGCCTGTGCCTGGCGGCCCCCACAGAATCATGGAATAAAGCTGCCCAGTTTCAATGCATTTAGCTAACGGCTGACCGGGTCCCAACAAGTGTTTTTGCCCCATAAAACTAGTTTGACTATGAGGACGCATCCGCGCTGGCAATGGCAAATGCGTGGGCAGCTGATCATCGAACATGCAAACGATCTTGCAATAACTGACGCATATGCGCCAATTCCTCTGGCGTATTGACACCTGGTGGTGCTGAAACCTGTGCTTGCGCGACTTGAATTCGATAGCCATGCCAGAGAATACGCAACTGTTCTAAGGCTTCCCAGCCTTCGATGTCGCTCTGCGAAAGCTGCGGATATGTTCGCAAAAACGCGCCACGATAGCCATAGATGCCGACATGCACAAACGCCTTAAAATCAGCCGGCCATTGATCAGGTAATGATTCTCGGTGCCAAGGGATAGGCGCCCGACTGAAAAACAAGGCATGTCCTTGATGATCCATCACAACTTTCACCCAATGCGGGTTAAGTAAATTATCTAGCTTCGTGATCGGCTCACACAAGGTTGCCACTGAAGATTCTGGATGTTTTGCCAATAAATCAGCCACTTGTTTGACATTTCCCACTGGCATTAAGGGCTCATCTGCTTGCAATGCAATAATAATGTCATCATCTGCATAGCCTGCTTGTTGCATCACATCAGCCGCACGATCAGTGCCGGTTGGATGCGCTTTATCGGTCAAATAAACCGTGGCACCAAATGCCTCCGCAGCTTGCTTAACCTGTGCATCATCAGTTGCAATCACCACGCTATCAAAATCACAGCAATAAGCACATTCATAGACATGCTGCAACATTGGTTTGCCGTGCAAATCCACCAGAACTTTACCCGGCAAACGACTCGATTGATAACGTGCCGGGATAATAATGCGTCGCTTAGCCATCGAGTTATTCAACACCAATAGTTCTCGCCTCTTCAACCAGCATAATAGGAATGTCATCTCGAATCGGATAGGCTAATTTATCAGCTCGGCACCACAGTTCACCCTGACTGGTCCGATCTTGCAACGGCCCTTTACAGATTGGGCACACCAATATTGCTAATAACTTTGCGTCCATGGGACATCCACCTTTATAAAAAATCAGCCCGCATTGTACGCGTTATACGCTAAAGCGTCACGGGGCAGAACTAAATGCTATTCGTAGCCCAATTCGTGCAAATAGAAGGTATCAGCCTGCTTTATCCAACAACACCAATTCGGATAATAAGCAGATAAAAATGGCAAAATAATAAAAACTACTAAGTGGAAATAGATCTAGAATGAGCACGTTAGAAAATGGAGATTATGATCAAGTTTTTGAGCATGTGCGATTGATAAAAGGACTCGTCAATGAAAGGATTCATATCAGCTTTGTTGTTGTTAGTTGGTGCTGCCTCTGTGCAAGCAAGCCCAGTAGTGCATTACCATTACAACGCGGTCAATCAGTTGGTACAAGCCGATACTGGCACCGTTGTTTATCACTATGGATATTACACCACTGGCGCGCGTGCTTATAAGTCCGATGACCAAGGCCATCGCATTGACTTTGCTTATGATAGCTAAGGTGAGTTAACCAATGAAACGGCGGGGAACGTATCCAGCAGTTACTTTGGAGGTATACGCTATTTAAGTAATGGCATCGCCCAAAGCCAATTTACAGATGGGCATAATACACCCAAGAGTGTGAGTATCGACGCCCATGGCGAGATCTCAGGCACAAGCTATACATTAGATCCCTATGGCAAAGTCTTATTGACTCAATTAGACCAAACGGCTATTCAGCTTGCAGCTAATAACCCGCTGGATATTGCCCACAATCCCCATCGATACGGCCGAGAATGAATCCTTTCATGAATTACACGCCCTAAACCGTGGGCATTAGCTTTATGATTATGATCAATCGCTTATTTTAGATCTATTGCTACACGAAAAAT
>CAZIIK010000086.1:0-2635 GCA_964539235.1 uncultured Gammaproteobacteria bacterium
ATTAACCATCAGTAACTTGATGGGTAGCGGTGCTGCATGAAAATTAGTCTTTTTGGCTTTTGATGATCAAATTTGCATCAAAAATCCAAATGTAGAGTGCATTACGGTAGCATGCTGAAAAATGCCTTTAACAAAGGCTTGACCGAAGGCAGAAGCTTCTCGGGTACCCTCTTATTAGGTCCCTGCCCTTCGACAAGCTCAGGGACCTTTTGTCGAAGGGCCGTCAGTGCTTGGTGAAAAATAGCCTAGAAACTACACTGCTCCACTAAAGACTCACCGGGTTGCAGTTGCGGCCAGGCGTGCAAAATACGGTCCGCGGCAGTGGCGTAGTCCAAGGTCGTGTGATGGCGTTGTTGGTAACGGTACTGCACATAGCGAATGGTACGGTCGAACAGTTTGTGATTGGTGGGTTGCACATGCGTCATTAAATTGCCGCTGTAATAACCCAATCGACCCATCACTAAAGTTGACAATGTGTTGAGCAGAATTTTATGCTGAATCTGTTGGCTGAATTCCGGGAGTTCTGGCCAGTCAAACGACCAGGTGATATTTGCTTTATTCGCTATGTTGAGTTGCCAGTTCTGCGTGGTCATGTTCACCTGTTCAGGTTGTTGCGTCGCGTGAAAATCAAAGCCCAATAAAGTTTCCGGTGTTGTTTGCTGGAAAGCTGGCCAATCGAGTTGGTACGGTTTAGTTTGGCGTAAGCATTGCCAAGCGTGTTGGCGGTTATGTGTATCAAGCACCTCAAATGCATAGGGCGCGGTGTTGTTGGCATCTAAAACGTCGTTATACAACGGGGCAATATTAAAAGTAGGTGTGCGTTCAGTCAGGTCCGTTAATACCGTCAGCGCCAGCTTGGCTTCGGCTGCGTAACGCCAGGCTGGTAGAGGTTGACGGCTTTCCATTTCAATAAATGGTATCAATTGGGTGAAATTGACAGCATGGAGTGCTTGCTCGCATTGGGTCAAACACAATGCTGGATCATCAGCCAGTAAAGCCAGGCCCAACGCCATTTGCATGGCAGTCGTCGCCTGCATGCGGGTGCTGCCTGTGAGTGCCATCGGGCCGACATCTAAGCACCACGGCGCAATACCAGTTGAAGTGCTGAGATGCTCAGGATTGCGCGTGTGCAGCTGTGTATTTGGATTGCAGTAGAGTAACCACGGTTTTGCCTGACACAGTTGTTGAGCATATTCCACGGCAGCGAGGACAAATGGTGACTCGCCGCTGGCACTGGTGGCAATCAACAAATCTTGCGGACCAAAACCTTGTTGTTGTAATTGACGAATGCCCAACTCAGGTTGATCCTCAAATTGTTCGATGGATCGCACCAAAGCAAAATCGCCACCGGCAATTACGCCCACGACCTGCTCGGTTTGGTGCGCGGCACGCCAAGCATTTTCCAGGCATACCGCCATGCGGCCACTGGCACCACAGCCCAAAATAAATACACGTCCTTGTTGCTGCCAGGTTTGATTGAAAGCCGCTTTGAGGGCATGCACTGTGTGTAAGTGCAGTTTGAGTCGCTGCAAGACGGCGAGGTCAATGGTTTGTAAAATGTCCAAAGCTTGTGCTAAGTCGGTACAAGCCAAATGCGACAAGTCATGGGTGTCTGGGTGTGGTGTCTCCGTCGTTAACGTGCAATGCAAAAAGCGCTGGTGCGATTGCCAGAAGGCCTCTAAGTCGAGTGTGGTCGGTCGAATGTGCATGGGGCGAAGGTGATGTGTGTGGCGTTACGCCTATCATCCGGTGAAATGCTGGATCAATAAAGGGAAATCTTTGCTTGATGTGGTGTCTATAATGACCAAATGCCTTAGGATAGGTTAATCAAAAAAAATTAATATATAAAAAATTATATATTTAAAGCATAGAAAAATAAATTTTTATATTTGACATAATTAGATTTAAATGTAAAAATAATTCCGCCAAATGGAGTTGGGTAATAAAAATAAAAAAATCTGTTGTATGGCTTCAGCGCTGGGAAAAACAGTACTTTTGATGGTTCAAAATCAGTCGTTAGTCCGTTTGTTTAGCATTTAAACGGCGGTGTTTTCTGCCGGTTAAACGATGCAGCAGTGCAAAATCAAGGAGGATGGTATGGCGCGTTCAGATCGTAGTCGTAGTCGTAGTCGTAGTGATGCACTAGTTGATGTTGGTCAGGTATTTACACTACCCAAAAAACTGGATGGGTATTTTGGTGTTAAGCAGGTTGTTAAAATGCGTAAGCGTGATAAACGAGATTATGCTGGCCCAACATCGGTGGGTACATATTTCGATTGGCCAGGCTCTGCACAAAAAGAATTATGGCAAGAAGGTGAAAAATGGGCAGCAACAGCGCGTCAGTTACTGAAAGACTATGTGGCTTATTTGTCTAACCATAAAATCCCTGGTGTTGGTAAAAAATTAGCTGATGATGGGCAGCCTTTATCTGTAAAAAAATTCGTTGAAGCCCATACACGTTACACATTGAGTGCAAGGCAAGTAACGGCCATTAAGAGGTTACCCGAGAAGTTTCTGCCTTCGGCCAAGCCTTTGTTAAAGGCATTTTTCAGCATGCTACCGTAATGCACTCTACATTTGGATTTTTGATGCAAATTTGATCATCACAAGCCAAAAAGACTAATTTTCATGCAGC
>CAZIIK010000087.1:0-12229 GCA_964539235.1 uncultured Gammaproteobacteria bacterium
TTCTGGCGTAGTGCCAAATATGAAAATATTTATTTGCATGAATACCAGAATATGCGACAGCTTAAACAGGGCATGGTGGAATACATCCAATTTTACAATAACCGACGCTTTCACCAAGCGCTTAATTATCAAAAACCCATACAGGTGTATTGGGAGAGCATACAAGGAATGAATATGAAAGCAGCTTAGAAAAGAAAAATAGGAGCACTTCCTCAATAACCTGTCTAGACAACAGAGGCACTAAATTAATCGGCGGCACTTGGTATGGTGGCGAAATCAAAAAAGGTATTTTTTCTATCATGAACTATTTCTTGCCGTTGAAAGGCATCGGTTCATTTCATTGTTCCGCTAACCAAGGTGAGTCAGGCGATACTGCCTTGTTTTTTGGCTTGTCCGGAACGGGCAAAACCACTTTATCCGCTGATCCCAAACATGCATTAATCGGTGACGATGAACATGGTTGGTATGAAGAGGGCGTTTTCAACCTGGAAGGCGGTTGCTATGCGAAGACGATTGATTTGTCCCAAGCTCAGGAACCAGATATTTATGCGGCCATTCGTCGTGATGCACTGTTGGAAAACGTTGTGGTTAACACTGACGGCCAAATTGATTTTACAGATGGTAGTAAAACAGAAAATACGCGTGTGTCCTATCCGATCTATCATATCGATAATATCGTCAAGCCAGTGTCTAAAGGCACACATCCTAAACGTATTATCTTTTTGACCTGTGATGCCTATGGTGTATTACCACCGGTGTCGATTCTGTCGAATGAACAGGCGATGTATCAATATTTATCGGGCTATACCGCTAAAGTCGCGGGCACCGAATTAGGTGTTGAAGAGCCAACTGCCTGTTTTTCAGCCTGTTTTGGTCAACCGTTCTTACTCCTGCACCCAACCGCCTACGCCAAAATTCTCGGTGAGAAAATGGATATCCATGGCAGCCAGGCCTTTTTGGTCAATACCGGTTGGACCGGCGGTGCATATGGTGTTGGGCATCGCATTTCAATTGCCGATACACGTGCGATTATTGATGCCATTGTCGATGGCGCCATCGACACTGCAGAAACAGAAGTTTTACCCCTATTTAATTTAACGATCCCAACTGCATTACCCGGTGTTAACGCTGCCATTTTGAATCCTAAAAATACTTGGCAGAATGCACAAGCGTATGATGCAGCAGCGCAATCCTTGGCGAAATCCTTTATTGACAATTTTCAGCAATTTACCTCAGAATCCCTGGCTGCACGACTCGTTGATCATGGTCCATCGCTATAGCCAAACTGTGTGATCATCACTTTGCAGTGTGTGTTTCAGTGCAAATAGAGGACTGAAGATCCTGAGCTCACCACCGTGATGCATTACCATAACATCTGGAATCCATGCCATGCCCACAACAGACAGCGTTAAACTAGAAGCGTCTTGGAAAAAGACATTACTGTCTGAGTTTGAACAACCGTACATGCAATCGCTGCGTGAATTTTTACGTCGCGAAAAGCAAGCAGGTAAAGTGATTTATCCGCCATCTGCCCAGATGTTTGCTGCATTTGAACATACACCGTTTGATCAAGTGCGTGTTGTGATTTTGGGTCAAGATCCGTATCACGGCCCAGGACAAGCACATGGCCTATGCTTTTCTGTGCCACCCGGTGTGCCTCAACCACCATCTTTGAAAAATATTTTCAAAGAACTCGAAAGTGATTTGGGTCTCACTGCACCGAATCATGGCTGTTTAGACAGTTGGGCAGAGCAAGGCGTCTTACTGCTCAACAGTGTGCTGTCTGTCCAACAAAGCCAAGCAGCTTCACACCAAGGCCAAGGCTGGGAACGTTTTACTGATCAGGTAATTCATTATCTGAACCAAGAGCGCGAGCATATCGTGTTCCTGTTATGGGGCAGCTATGCACAACGCAAAGGGCAATTCATTGACCGCAATCGACACTGCGTGTTGGAATCCACTCATCCATCACCGCTATCTGCGCATCGAGGCTTTTTAGGCTGCCGCCATTTTTCGCGCGCTAATCAATATTTAACCGCACAAGGCTACCCAACAATCAACTGGCAAATCGTATCGGTATAAGATTTCGTTTTCACCATGGTTCATCCGATCCACATGGCATCACCGTAACTGAAGAAACGATAACCTTCTGCAATAGCCGCTTGATAAGCCTGAAAAATATACGCTTGACTGGAAAACGCGCTGACTAACATCAACAGCGTAGATTTAGGCAAATGAAAATTAGTAATCATGGCGTCTATAAACCGGAAGGCAAAGCCTGGATAAATAAAAATATCGGTGTCACCTTGATAAGGCTTTAACCCACCTGATTGTGCAGCAGTTTCTAAAGCACGCACTGTGGTCGTACCGACGGCAACCACACGCTTACCTGCTGCTTTAGTTGCAGCAATTTTGGCACATAACTCGGCAGAAACTTCGATATACTCCGCATGCATATGATGTGATTTCACATCATCAACCCGTACGGGTTGGAAAGTGCCAGCGCCAACATGCAGCGTGACATAATCGCATTGCACGCCTTTTTCTTGTAGCTGATCCAATAAAGCCTGATCAAAATGCAAACCCGCCGTGGGTGCTGCCACCGAGCCATTATGTTGGGCATAAACCGTTTGATAACGCGTTTGATCTGAAATATCGTCAGAACGATTCATGTATGGGGGGAGTGGCATGTGACCCAGCGCTTCCATAAGTTGCCATATGCTTTTATGCTCCGGCAATGAAATTTCAAACAAAGCAGCTGAGCGCGATTCAATCTGCGCAATAGTCTGATCAGCAAATACTAAATCCTGACCCGGATTCAATGATTTATTAGCTTTAAGATGTGCCAAAAAACGCATAGGGGATAATACACGCTCGACCAATAACTCAACCTTGGCACCGGTTGGTTTCTGGGCAAATAAACGGGCTCGAATGACACGACTATTGTTCATGACCAACAAGTCGCCAGACTGAAGATAAGTCAGTAAATCAGTAAAACATCGATGTACTATTTCACCTGTTTGACGGTTGAGCATTAACAAACGACTATCCGTACGGTTTTCCAGTGGATACTGCGCAATCAATTCTGCTGGCAGGTCATAATCAAAATCTTCAGTTTTCATGCAAATGAGTGGATTTGGTGGTCATTTAAAATCGCTCTGGATTGTATCATGTTTCGAATTGCGTCATACGCATTAACAAAAATAAATTTAAAGCAACACCGCTATTTACATCGGCCTAAGCTTTTGTATAATCCCTTCTTCTTGCCGGGGTGGCGAAACTGGTAGACGCGCCAGATTCAAAATCTGGTGGTGGTAACACCGTGAGAGTTCGAGTCTCTCCCCCGGCACCATACAAAATCTAAGTAGTTGATAAATTTCAAACTAGAATCTGAAAAAAGAATCGATCATAGAGATCAATAGTCCTTAATACAATCCAAAGTCACTCCCTATTAAATGCCGCCTGATTAATACACATAAGCTCCCATATTATTAGAATGAATAAAGATGTGACTTTCTTCCTTAATAGGCGGTAAAGCAGATTTGAGACTAAAGCGGAGTCTCAATTTGTAATAGTCAACACTTAATCTGACGTACGCTTAAATTTTGATCTGCTGAGTGGTGTCAGAGATATTGTGATTGTCAGTTAATTTTTCAGGGAGCTTACGTTGAGTTTTCTCCAAAGCCAAATTTTTACTATCTAAAAAGTCTGCATAGGGGTTTTGCCATAGCAGAATTTCCCTGAATGAGGCCGCTGACAGTTATATTGCTGAAGCCATTTATGGATGCCATGCCTACTTGAATAAAGTTCCTGACTACCGCCACTGCACCTGGCACTTGTGCATAATTGGCTTAACTCAAGATAGGAGATATTCACTTTGCAAAAAACCGGAAATTTCTACTTTGCATTGACAGTAATGTAATAATGTCACCCGTAAGCTGCTGCTCAGCACAACATCGTTGCGCTGAGCCTCATGTCAAACAGCTTATATTTAGCCATGTTATTATTCCATTTCAGATGGCCTTCTTTTCTCAGAATATAATTATCTCATGGCACTAATATAATTGCTTAGGATTTATTCTGTTTTTTCTGAATAATTTGGAGCATAAACCATGTTGCACAGCATCGTCTGATTTTAAGCAAGCAAAATATCTTCATTCTGTCACATACTGTCCGAAAATATGCTTGACCGACCAAATTGAAGGACTGTAAAACTCAAAACCCCGGTTTGCTAAATCCTGTGCTTTTCGGTACAGTTGCCCGGTTTTTTTACAGCCAAAGGGGAGAATTGTGAAGAAAAGTTTACTAACCGTATTATTAGGTCTTTTAAGTAGCCAAGCATTTGCAACAGGTGCAGCAGGTTCGCCACAAGGTGGATTCACTTGGGAATCTGGTCTATTGCTGATTGTCTTCATTGCGATTTTCTATTTCTTAATGATTCGCCCACAAATGAAGCGTAATAAAGAGCACCGCCAATTAATGAGTAGCCTAGGCAAAGGTGACGAAGTCATTACAAATGGTGGAATCCTGGGTAAAATCACCCGTGTCGGAGATCAATTTATTGAATTGGAAATAGCTGACAAGGTCATCATGAAAATACAAAAACAAGCTGTGACCAATGTTGTACCAAAAGGTTCAGTCAAAGCAGACTAAGTGCCCCTTCAACCAAGTTGAGTGATTACCTATGTTTAATGCAAAAAACGCAACGGTATTGAATCAGTTTCCCAAGTGGAAATATGTCATGATTATCGTGTTGATAATTCTGGCTTTGATTTATGCTCTGCCCAATATCTTTGGCGAAAGTCCAGCGGTACAAATTTCACCTAAGGGCGGTAAAGTATTGACCGTACAAGACAGGCAGCAAACGCTCTCGGTATTAAAAAATGCACACATTGAGTACTTAGGTAAATCCTCAACGCGCTACACCTTACAGTTACGCTTTGCCAATACTGACCTGCAAATGCAGGCGCAAGAGGTGATTAAAAGTGCCTTAGGCACTGGCTACACCGTCGCTATTAACCTCGCGCCGAACACACCCAAATGGTTGCGTAATATCGGTGCCTTTCCGATGAAATATGGCTTGGATTTACGCGGTGGCATGTACTTTTTGCTGGATATCGACATGCAAACCGTCGTGCATAACACCTTGCAAAACGATGCTGTTCAACTGCGTGATGCATTGCGTAAAGCCGATATTCGCTATACAGGTGTTGTAGCGAAAGGCACACAGCTCACTGTAGCGTTTCGGGACCAGTCAGCAAAAACAGCAGGGCGTGAATACATTGAAAAGCACTATCCCAATTTAGTACTGACTCAACAGGCGCATCATCCACTCGAAATCAGTGCGACTATGTCAGCTGCAGCGGTTAAACAAACTAAACAATATGCAGTGCAACAAACTGTACAAGTCATGCGAAACCGCGTGAATGAATTAGGTGTGGCTGAAGCCTCTGTTGCTCAACAGGGTTTGGATCGTGTCGTCATTGAATTGCCCGGCGTACAAGATGCTGCTAAAGCCAAAGAGGTGATTGGTGGTACCGCGACACTCAAGTTAATGATGGTAAATGATTCGGTCGATATACGCAGTGCAGTGGCCGGACACGTGCCATTGGGTTCAACACTGTATCATTTTGCCGCAGATTTAGGCGGGGCGACGATTGTGTTGCATAACCGCGTGATCCTAACAGGTGAATCGATTGTAGGTGCCAGTGCAGGCTACAGCCAACAAACCAATATGCCGGTGGTCAATGTGAAACTAAGCGGTCCTGAAGTCAGCCGCTTTAGCCATGTCACCGCTGAAAATGTGGGTAAGCGCATGGCAATCGTTCTCGTACAGTCAACATTCAATAAGCAAAAAGTGCACGGTAAAGTCGTGACGAAAACACACATTACACAAAATGTTGTGAATGCTGCGTTGATTCAACAGCAATTGGGTAACCAATTTCAAATTTCTGGTATTGGTAATACGCGAGCTGCACAAATGTTAGCGTTAACTATTCGTGCAGGTTCCTTACCGGCGCCGGTACAAATTGCTGAATCCAAACAGGTTGGACCTTCTTTGGGCCAAGATAACATCCGCATGGGTAAAATTTCCGTATTAGTGGCAATGATTTTAGTCGTCTTATTTATGGCCGCTTATTATCGCCTCTTCGGCATCATTGCTGACATTGCTTTAGTACTCAATCTGGTGTTTATCGTCGCCATCATGTCGATCATTCCAGGTGCCACACTGACCTTGCCAGGTATTGCCGGTATTGTGCTTAATGTCGGGATGGCGATTGACGCCAATGTCTTGATTTTTGAACGGATTCGAGAAGAGTTGCGTAATGGCAATAGTCCACAAGCTTCGATTCATGCTGGCTACGAACGTGCTTTTGCCACTATTGTCGATTCAAATGTCACCACCTTAATCGTTGCGGTAATTTTATTCGCTGTGGGAACCGGTGCGGTTAAAGGCTTTGCCGTGACCTTGATGATCGGGATTATTAGCTCGATGTTTACGGCTATTACCGTGACACGCGCACTGGTGAATTTAATTTATGGCCGCAAACGCTCCGTGAAGCGTCTGTCGATTGGTATTTAGAGGAGTTAGCACGGTGGAGTTTTTTAAACGTAAAACCAATATTGATTTTCTCGGTATCCGTAAATGGACAGGCCTGATTTCATTAGTACTGGTCATCGCTTCATTGGTATGCGTATTTACCAAGGGTCTCAACTGGGGCTTGGATTTTACCGGTGGTTATGCCTTTGAGGTGCAATATCCAACACCACCTAGTTTGGTGCATATTCGCCAACAGTTACACCAAGCTGATATCAGCCATGCCGACGTCATAACTTTCGGTTCAACGCGTGATGTACGCATCACCTTAGAACCACAAAAAAGTGAAAAGCTCCAAGCTGTCAGCGTAAACCACCAAACAGAGCAAGCAAAATTGCAGCAAAAAGTGCAACAACTATTAGGCAGCAAAGCGCATATTATGTCGGTGAACTACACCGGACCCGAGGTTGGCAAAGAGCTGGCACAGCTCGGCATGCTTGCCATGTTAGTCGCGGTACTGGCCACCATGATCTACATCTCCATGCGTTTTGAAATGCGTTTTGCGATTAGTTCTGCCGTGGCACTGGCACATGATCCCATCATTATTTTGGGTATTTTCTCCTTGTTGCAGATTCGCTTCGATCTCACAGCTTTAGCTGCTGTTTTAGCCGTCATTGGTTATTCTCTCAATGACACAGTTGTGATTTATGATCGGGTACGGGAAAACTTCCGCAAACTGCGCAAGGCACCGGTGACTGAAGTGGTCAATCGTGCCGTGAATGATACCTTGTCACGAACAGTCATGACTTCCGGCTTAACTTTGCTAGTGGTCGTTGTGCTTTATTTTTGGGGTGGTCCAAGTATTCATGGATTTTCATTAGCCTTGATCATTGGTGTTGTGGTTGGAACTTATTCTTCCATCTACGTAGCAGGCGCCTTAGCTGTTATGTTGGGCTTGGATCGTAATGCTTTAGTACCACAGCCAAAACAAACCGATGGTAGACCTTGATCAGCTGTTTTCACCAAGCAGACCTATGCTAGAATACCCCACCTTTTTGATAACGATTACAGCACAATGCAGTTTTTAGATTTTGAACAACCCATTGCAGAATTGGCAGCCAAAATTGACGCGCTTTGCCACGTGGAAGGCGATGCTAAAGTTGACTTAGAAAATGAAGTCAAACAATTGCGTGAAAAGAGTAAAAAACTGACAAAATCGATTTTCTCGAATTTAAGTGATTGGCAAGTGATCCAATTGGCACGACATCCAGAGCGGCCTTATGCACTGGGCTATTTGCGTTTGGCGTTTACAGAATTTGAAGAATTGCACGGTGACCGTGCCTTCTCGGATGACCCGGCGATTATTGGTGGCTTGGCTCGTTTAGGTGATCAACCAGTCATGGTGATTGGCCAACAAAAAGGCCGCAATACTAAAGAAAAATTACACCGTAATTTCGGCATGCCACATCCCGAAGGCTATCGTAAAGCCTTGCGTTTAATGCAACTGGCTGAACGCTTTCAACTGCCCATTATTACATTGATTGATACCCCCGGTGCTTACCCAGGGATCAATGCAGAAGCCCGCGGCCAAAGTGAAGCGATTGCGCATAACTTACGTGAAATGTCGCAACTAAGCGTACCCATTATTTGTTTGGTGATTGGTGAAGGTTGTTCCGGTGGTGCGCTCGGCATGGGTGTTGGTGACCGCATGATGATGTTGGAATACAGCTACTTTGCCACCATTTCGCCTGAGGGTTGTGCCTCTATTCTGTGGAAAGATGCTGAAAAAGCCTCCCAGGCTGCAGAAGTGATGGGTATTACCGCTAATCGTCTGTCAAAATTAGGCTTGGTCGACAAAGTCATTAAAGAACCTTTAGGTGGTGCGCATCGTGATCATGCCGCTGCAGCTGAGCTCATAGAAAAAGCATTACTGGCTTGCTTGAAAGAACTGGCGGACATGCCAACAGAGCAGATGCTTGAGGCGCGTTACGCGCGTTTAATGCAATATGGCAATTTCACTGACTCGAATGCCTAAAAACTCGGCACTGACGACTCTCCAACGCACGTTATCCTTAACAGCTCAGCACTATGCTACAAGCACTATTTGGCTTGGTTTTAGTGGAGGACTGGATTCAACCGTTTTGTTGCATGCTGTGAGTCAACATCCTGATTTTGCACATCGCAGCGTTCATGCTATTCACGTTAATCATGGTTTGTCATCACAAGCAGATCAATGGCAAGCGCATTGTCAAAAACAAACACAACAGTATGGCATCCACATTCAAACAGTTGCATTGCAAACCAAGCCTGAAGCAGGGGAGAGTGTAGAAGCCTGGGCACGTGAGCAACGTTATCAAGCATATGCGGGAAAATTGGCGCCAGGTGATGTAATACTGCTCGCTCACCATGCGGATGATCAAGCCGAAACCGTTTTGTATCGTTTGTGTCAAGGCCATGGTCCGAAAGGTTTGTCCGGCATGCCCAGTGCGCGCGAATTTGCTGATCAGCGCTGTTTGCACCGACCGTTTTTATCCATCTCACGCACGGTGTTAGAAACTTATGCTAAGACATATGAATTAAAGTGGATAGAAGACGAGAGTAACGCAGATCAACGTTGGTCACGCAACTACTTACGTCATCAGGTCATGCCTCAATTGCGTGAACGCTGGCCGAATGTGAGTGCACATATCGCAAATACCGCCATACTCTGTGGTGAAGCCGCTGAACATATGGAATCCTGGGCCACAAAAGTTTTACACAGCGCTGATGCTTTAGGCAGTACAATATTAGATATCGAAGTATTGCAACCCCATAAACCAGCTCAACAAAGATTGCTATTACGTCATTGGCTCTATATGCAACTGTCACAGTATCCCAGTAATTATACGATCCAAGTCATTCAACACACAGTGATCCCCGCACGCCAAGATGCACAGCCGTGCGTTGTAATAGGTGACTACCAAGTACGCCGCTTTCAAAACAAGTTGTACTGGATAGCTACTCGCGATCTTGAACCAATTGTCATAGACCAGCCCATTGCATGGGATGGCTTACAACCATTGGTTTTACCGCATAATCTTGGAACGATCACGCGTGAACAATTACATACACAAGGACTGAAGCTTGATGCATTGGATTGGCAACAGGTCAGCATCCGTTTTCGCCAAGGTGGTGAGCGTTGCCAGCCACATGGACGCACACATACACAAAGCCTGAAAAAACTCATGCAAGACTATAAAATACCACCATGGCAGCGTGACCGAATGCCCTTATTATTTTGTGGCGATTCATTCGTCATGGCCATTGGTGGTTGGATATGCCACGGGTTTTCTAGATGGCTGAAATAAATACATAATCATGTCATCTAACAGTGCTCGAATTTTTTTCAGCTTTATGTATATAATGCGCCAACTTATTTTCCCTGTTGCTTTTACTAATAGCATTTACGAGTACTAATAAGGATTAAAAAATGATTTATGCTTATGTGTCAGTACACTACAACCGCCCAGAAGAAGTTATCTCTGAAATAGAACAGTATGCTGCATCAAAAGGTATTCCAATTGATGAGCTTTGCTATGATGAAAAAAGTAATACGGTCCCATGGCGTGATCGAGACCTATATCAACTCTTAAATGAAGAAATGGCAGAAGGCGATGCATTGGTTGTGTATGAAGCTTCCAATATAGGCCGTTCGACCCAGCTGGTTTTAGAAACACTGGAGTGTGTCATGCGGCGCGGCATTGTGTTGCATTTCGTTAAATACGATCAGGTTTTCCCAACCGCTGAATATGTCGATACAGAAAAATTCTTATTCTTACTGCAAAATATCGACAGTGACTTTGTGTCCAAACGCACAACAGAAGCCATTGCGGGCCAAGGCATTAAACGTAAAGCGGGTCGCCCAAAAGGTAAGAAAAATGCTGCGCTTAAATTAGACCGACACCGTGAAGAAATTGAAAAATATCTCGGCATGGGCATTAGCCGCGCATCCATCGCCAAATTAATTGGCTGTCACCCACAAACACTGTACAGCTATATCGATAAATGCGAATTGATGTCAAAGGATGAAGATTAGTACGAATTAGGCAGGCCGTTAGATCCATGTTACTGGCTGAGTTACCTTATTTCTCTGATGCTGCCTATTACTATTCAGTCTTACGTGAAAAACCCTATGCCATTTGGCTGGACAGCCAAGGACAGGGGCGTTACGACATTTTAGTTGCGGATCCCAATCAACTACTCATTTCAAATCGCGATGAGATTTATTATTTTGTTGCAGGTATCAAGCAATCTTTGCCGCCTGAGCAAACGGTTTTTGCACAACTTAAGGCCATGTTACCCCATCAAAAAATCGATATAGGCTCACTGCCTTTTAGTGGTGGCATTGTGGGTTTTCTGGCTTATGACGCGGGGCGTTTACTTGGGAAAATCACCACAACTGCAAAGGATACTTATCAACTGCCAGAAGTCTGTTTTGGTTTATATGACTGGGCGGTTGTTGTTGATCACCAGGATCAACGGGCCTATCTAGCCAGTCAAGCATTAGTGCCTGAGACACAAACTTTGTGGCCAGATTTAGTGGCTATGTTCACATCGCTAAAACCTGAGGCTCAGCAAAATGATTACCAGGTAGGTCAATGGTCAAGCAATTTAAGTTTTGCCGAATACAGTCAGAGTTTTGGCCGCATCCAATCGTATATCGCCGCAGGTGACTGTTATCAGGTCAATTTAGCGCAACGTTTTCATGCCGATTTTTCCGGCGATTTATTGCACTACTATCGCCAATTACGTGCACGCGCCCAAGCACCTTATGGGGCTTATATCAGCACACCCAACTCAACCATTCTCAGCTGTTCACCAGAACAGTTTTTGGCAATGGATTATCCGCATATCACGACTAAACCGATTAAAGGCACACGCGCCCGCGGTCAAACAGAACAAGCCGATGATGCATTGCGCCAAAGCCTAATGACCAGCGAAAAAGATCATGCGGAAAATGTCATGATTGTTGATTTATTACGCAATGACTTAAGCCGTGTTTGCCAGGCACATTCCGTTAAAGTGCCCAGTTTATTTGCTTTAGAGTCCTATACCAATGTGCACCATTTGGTTAGCACGGTCACCGGCACATTGCGGGAAGATTTAGGACCGATAGATTTGCTGCAGGCGTGCTTCCCAGGCGGCTCAATTACCGGCGCACCTAAATGCCGCGTGATGAATATTATTGATGAACTCGAACCACACCGGCGCATTATCTACTGTGGCAGTGTGCTGTATATTGGTTATGATTGGTCGATGAATAGCAGCATCTGCATTCGCACCATTCTGGCTGAAGCCAATCAACTGTACTGCTGGGCAGGCGGCGGCATTGTTGCCGACTCCGATGTTGAGGCTGAATATCAAGAAACGTTGGATAAGGTTAAACATTTACGCTTCTGAGGAATCACGATGAATCAACTGGTTTTCTTATTCGGAATTATTTCAATCCTGCAAATGATTTTTTTGCCGGGCTTTTTAATTTTACGCGTGCTGCGCCTGCAATTACCACGTCTCAGAGGGTATCCGAGAAGCTTCTGCCTTCGGCCAAGCCTTTGTTAAAGGCATTTTTCAGCATGCTACCGTAATGCACTCTACATTTGGATTTTTGATGCAAATTTGATCATCACAAGCCAAAAAGACTAATTTTCATGC
>CAZIIK010000088.1:0-3819 GCA_964539235.1 uncultured Gammaproteobacteria bacterium
GGAAGGGCATGCCAAAATTACCAGGCTTTCCTGGTGTTTTTTGAATTGTTTTTGAAAAGCTTCAACGCTGTCTTCGGTAAAGTTTTTGGCGCCGGCAATATGGCCTTTGGCAAAGCTTTCAGCTGTGCTGAGGTCGACGATGTGTGCGCTGCGCCAACGGCACCGGCTCACAGGCAGGCAATGCAACTGATTGGCGCAAGGCAGAAATATCTGCCAAAGACAATTCATCCCAATCACCCCGCGCCAAATTATCTGGAAGCACCACTGAGCCATAACGCACGCGGATCAGGCGGCTGACCGCAACATCCTGTGATTCCCACAAACGCCGCACTTCACGTTGCCGACCTTCTGACAACACCACGTGATACCATTGATTCCGGCCTTCACCGCCTTGCGCGAAAATACGCTGAAACTTTGCCATGCCATCCTCTAGCATCACACCTGATTGCAAGCGTTGTAGCATTTCAGGCGTCACCTCACCAAACACCCGCACAGCATATTCACGCTCAATTTGATAAGATGGGTGCATCAGACGATGCGCCAATTCGCCATCAGTGGTGAATAACAACAGACCGGTTGTATTAATATCTAAACGCCCAACCATCACCCAGCGACCAGAACGCAGCCGCGGTAAACGGCGGAATACAGTCACGGCATGCTCAGGGTCGGACTGACTGCAAATTTCACCTTCTTGCTTGTAGTAACGAATCACGCGAGGTTGCACCATTTCCAAACGTGTCAAATCAACCGCACGTCCATCAACGGTGACTTTATCCGTTAACACCACTTGGCAACCTAATGCAGCCGTTTCACCGTTGACACAAACACGCCCAGCTTCGATCCAGGTTTCAATTTCACGCCGTGACCCCAACCCTAAACGGGCCAATACTTTCTGTACTCTTTCTTTCACGCACAAACTCTCATTGCCAACTTACTCAACCGATTGCAACCAATCGGCATAGCCACTACCTTGCCGCAGGATAATAGGTTGCCCCTCAGAAAAATCAATCACTGTGGTCGGATCAAAACCGCAATAGCCACCGTCGATCACCATGTCTACTTGATCCCCCACCGCATCAATCACGTCTTCGGCATAAACCAACGGCGCTTTCTGCTCGGGTAAAATCAATGTCGTACTTAAAATAGGTTGCCCTAAAGTCTCTGCAATGCCTAATGCTAAAGGATGATCTGGAATACGAATGCCGATGGTTTTTTTCCCCGCCGCCAACATTAACTTCGGCACTTCCTGAGTTGCTTTCAGAATAAAGGTATAACCACCTGGCGTACATTTTTTCAGGATTCGATAGGCCGCATTATCCACACGGGCAAACTGCGAAATCTCTGATAAATCACGGCAGATCAAAGTAAAATTATGTTTGGACTTTAACTGCCGCAGCGCGCGAATTCTTCGCAAAGGACGTCGTTGACCCATCATACATCCCAAGGCGTAACCCGAGTCCGTGGGATAGGCAATCACCGCCCCAGAACGCAAACCATCAGCAACAACTGATAAATGTCGTGAATCAGGACGCGCTGCTTGTATTTCAAAGTATTGACTCATGTTCCATTCTTCTTGTCTCTGACGTCGAGTCTGCTATGATGCCCGGACGCTAAAACCACCTGGTAAGTGAAGCAGTATAACGACTCGCCACCAAACGTCCATCCATGAAATTACTCTACGATTTTTTCCCGCTTTTGATCTTCTTTATCGTCTATAAAACGACGAATATTTTTACGGCAACTGGCGCGCTGATTATTGCCACAGCCATCCAATTAATCTTTATGTGGGTGAAATTTCGCAAAGTTGAAAGCATGCATGTCATCACCTTTGTTCTAGTATTGGTATTCGGCGGCGCAACCATTTTGCTACACGATACATTATTCCTAAAATGGAAAGTTTCTATCGCTAACTGGCTGTTCGGCATTGCATTCCTCGGCACGCAATTTTTTGGTAAAAAGACCTTAGTCGAGTACTTCATGCGCCAACAGATTGAACTCCCCAACACCGTCTGGCGTCGTTTAAATCTACTGTGGGCCGTCTTTTTCCTCTTTATCGGCACACTGAACATTATCATCGCTTACCTATGCTCCACTGCGACTTGGGTAGATTTCAAAGTCTTTGGCATGTTAGGACTCACACTGGTGTTTATCGTCATCCAATCTGCCTACCTATATCGTCATATCAAACATCAGTCTTAAACAAGGATTTACCATGTTGTTTTCCATTGTCGGCACCGACCACCCCAATAGTCTTGAAAAACGCCAACAAGTCCGCCAACAGCATTTGGCACGCCTGCATGAGCTGTCGAATGAGAATCGTCTCGTCCTGGCTGGGCCTAATCCAAATACCGATGACACACCGGGTTTTACCGGCAGTATTATCATCGCCGAGTTTGAATCTTTAGAAGCGGCACAAACCTGGGCTAATGCTGATCCCTATATCGCCGCAGAGGTTTATGCACAAGTTGATATCAAACCTTTTAAACAGGTACTGCCAGCGGTGACGGCATGATTGATAACGCAGCGCGCATTCAAACCATGCAGCAGCGGCTTACTGAAGCCTTCGCTCCGGACCATTTGGAAATTCTCGATGACAGTGATCAACATATTGGTCATGCCGGTGCTGCCAATGGTGCTGGGCATTTCACACTCATCATTCGCGCCGCACATTTCACCAACAAAACTCGGCTACAAGCCCATAAAATGATTTACCATGTCCTAGCCGATATGATGGAACATGATATCCACGCACTGCAAATCAAGCTGATTTAAACGCTGCGTGCATTCACCTTAAATTTGTTATGAATATGCTATTTGAGTCATCACACATACAAATTATGTGACTGCAATGTTCGCTAAAACCCAATAGGCTGCGGGATGCTTTTTTCTCAATGGATTGACGCTAAATTTTGTTCTGTTTTCTTTGGAAGCCCAACTCAACGCTTCATCCTAACCATTATTACTTGCCGTTTTGTATGATACCTGCATCATACAAGGCCCCCATCCCAAGCAGGATCACTTTGAGTCTTTCTGCTAAAAACTTGGTTTGGCGTCAACCCGTCCTAAAAAAGATCCACTCCGCCTTCTCATTGCCCATACTATTACAACACCTTCCTCCAACCGGCGGCTAGGCTTATCAGATGGCCTTGTGGGTATTTACTGAGGAGGCTCTGCGCCAGGATGGCGCAGCGTCAGTCGCCATGGATGGCTTCACGACGATCCGAAGGGAATACCCACAAGGCCATTCCAATCAATTAAACTCAAAAGACCATTGCATAACCTCATTACCAGCGAACATTATCGTTAACAGCTTCTTCCCAACAATCAAATAGTTCACCTATGATCAGATCTCTCCCTAAATTTCATTTACTACTGAAGTTATGCGGCAGACTTTCCAATCTTCACAATGAAAAACCACAGGGAAACAACACCTCAAGCAGCATGGCAACATCTCACTTTATTAATCAAAGCTTTCCGATATAATGCCCCCTTCTCATCACCAGGCCCCAAACCACCATGACCTTCTGGCAATTCATCGAACACAACTGGCTACTGGCCGGCTTCGCCATCCTCCTATTTATTGCCCTCATCTACGTTGAGCAACGCGTAACCACCAGCCAAAAAACCACACTCTCCGCCCAAGACGCCACCTTGCGGATGCGCGAAAAAGGCACCCTAATCGTCGACCTCAGCACAGCTGAAAGCTTTGCCAAAGGCCATATTGCCGGCGCCAAAAACTTTACCGAAGACAGCGTTGAAGCTTTTCAAAAACAATTCAAAAAACACCAGGAAAGCCTGGTAATTTTGGCATGCCCTTCC
>CAZIIK010000089.1:0-25402 GCA_964539235.1 uncultured Gammaproteobacteria bacterium
ACGCTGCCGAAAGATTTTTTGTTCTCACTCTGGCACACTACGTCAGCTATATGCGCCGACATTTGTGCCGCCGTTCACCCAAAAAATCGGCAGCTATCGCGGACTACTCGCCTCGCTTTTCAAGCTCCATGGCTCGCAGCGTATGCTCGGCCAGTTCTGTTAAAGTGGGTTCGCGCTGGTAGATTTTACGCAATTCTGCCATGGCACGTAGGTGGCTATTTAATTCTTTGAGTACATGAATCGGCACACGAATAGTGCGTGCTTGGTTGAGTAATGAGCGTTCAATATTTTGTTTGATCCACCAAGTGGCATAGGTAGAAAAACGAAATCCTAGTGTCGGGTCAAACTTTTCAACTGCATGTATCAGGCCCAGGTTGCCTTCTTCGATTAGATCTATAAAAGGTAGGCCTTTGTTCATATAGCGTTTGGCCATGCGGACAACCAATCTTAGATTAGCTTCAACCATTTGATTAAATGCTTTCTGATCGTTTTCTTTAATGCGCAAAGCCAGTTGAATTTCTTCTTCTGCACTGAGCAGAGGTTGGCTCAAGCTGCGTAAGTATAAACTCGTGATGTCGCGTTCGTTACCTACAGCCGCGGGCTCTGGTGTGCTATTCGGCAATTTCTGCGGCGTATCGCAGTGGGGTGGTTTTTGTGTGTTGGTGTGTTCAACGTGTGTGATGGAGTCATTTTCGCATTCAGCTAACATGGCCTTTCCCTTTACAGTGTTGGTCGTTTATTCAGCTGTTATACATACAAGCGTCATTACGCTGTATGCCGAGACGTTTGGTGGCTCTATATCCTAATCGGCACACACTCCTCAAAAACGTGACTCTTTTTTATGGTCGAGGGTGATTCTATCGATATTATGTTTAATTTCAAGAGTTTTTCTTTATTATTGAGTGAGTTACAAGTAATCTTGTCCTCAGTATCTCTGGTATAAAAATATAAAGCGCACGCATATGATCGCAATTTTATCTTACCCTTTAGCCGTTTTATTATGTTTTGGTGCAATGATTTGTTGGGGCTCTTGGGCTAATACCCTCAAACTGTGTCAGCCAGGTTGGCGTTTTCAGTTGTACTATTGGGACTATACGCTAGGCATGTTAATAGTTGCTGTTATTGCTGCTTTCACGTTGGGGAGTTGGGGGCATGTTGGATCTGGTTTTTTGGCTAATATGCGTCAGGCGAATGTGACGTGTCTGTTAGAAGTGTTTTGCTCAGGTGTATTATTTAATTTGAGCAATGTTTTGCTCACAGCTGCTGTTGAGATTTCAGGTATGGCAATGGCATTTCCCATTGGCGTCGGTTTGGCTTTATCGTTAGGTGTGTTGACCGGGTATATTGCGGACGCAAAAGGAGATCCCTATTGGTTAGGTGTTGGCGTGTTGTGCATTTTATTAGCGATTGTGCTGGATGCAGTGGCTTATGGTCGTCTAGGTAGTAAGACTGCGCACACGCCGAAAAAGGGGATTGTTGTTGCGTTGATTTCAGGTGTGGTGATGGGGCTTTACTATCCCTTAATGGCAAAAGCGATGTCACCCGATTTATTGCATATTGTACCAGGGACATTAACGCCATATTCCGGTGTATTCGTTTTTTCTGTTGGGATTGTTGTGTCCACTTTTGTGTGGAATGGTCTCTTAATGTGGCGTCCTTTGCTTGGGGAGCCCATCCCTGTGCAGCATTATTGGACATTAGGAACATCTAGATGTCATGCATTGGGTTTATTAGGTGGTCTAGTGACTGGCTTGGGGCTGTTGTTTTTGGTGATTTCATCTGTAACAGCTGGCTTTGCTATTTCCTATGGGCTTGCACAAGGTGCGACAATGGTGGCGGCATTATGGGGTGTGTTTTTCTGGCGCGAATTTAAACATGCACCCAAGGGCACCAATCGTATTTTGGCATTGATGTTCATGTTTTATGTCATTGGTCTATGCGTAATTGTGGCGGCTAAACTGGTTTAGGAAGAATGTGCAACAGCCTTTTAGAGTCTGTCGTCATCTTGAAACCTTTGGCCATAACCGAATTGTACAAAGGTTTCATGATCAGTGTTCACCTTCGACTGTCTATGTTACAGCAGCTTTCTGGTAACTCTTCGGTAAACCTAGAAAGTGTTCCATTTGCATATATTTAATATAAATTTCCCAAAGGTTTTTGTTGACTTTAGGGTACGCTGTGCCAAAAGACGCCAAGGCAGCTCGGGCATTTTCCATATTAAAACCACCCGTTTCTCGTTGTGTAGGCAATTGCTGGATATGTTCCAGCTCCATGTAAGCGGGTAAGAAAGGTTTAAGCGCAAGTTCTTGTTGAGTTGAAAATAATGCGTGATGCCATTGCTCAACTGGAACAATTTCAATGGAATAGCCTAAGGTCTGTAGAATTTTCATCAGTTCTGTCCAAGAAACCGTGTGTTCGTTGGACAGGTTATAAACCTGAGGGGCTGTGTTATTGGCAACGATTTTTGCCATTGCTTGTGTTAATAAGTTGACCGGCATGAGATTTAAGGTGTCTTCCCAATTAGGTGATAGACCCAGTTGGATGCAGGTTTTAATCAGGCAATTATTATGATCATTGCGTAGGTCACCAATGCCAGTGATGCTATCGCCTGTAATACACGGGAGTCGGAATATGGAGCACTGTAGCCCATGTTGATGGGCTTTGGTGAGTAATTGCTCAGCTAGCCATTTGCTTTGCGCATAGCCTGTGCGCAATTTAGAAATATCGCCGCGTGAGTCGGGAAACTTCTCTTGTAGTTTGCCTGCTGCATCCGTTTCAATAATGGCGGATACCGTAGAGGTGAAATAGAGAGGTTTGTAATCATTCTCTATAGCAAGCTCAATTAATGTATTAACACTATGCGTGTTCGTTGCGCTCAGTTGTTCATAGCTATAGAGGTGGTTGACCCATGCGCCGTTATGCAGAATGCAGTCTACGTTTTGCGCCAATTGTTGCCAGGTGTGGATATTAAGGCCTAACCTTTCGGCACTGAGATCGCCGCAAATAATTTTAACTTGACCAAAGTCAATGGGTAGGTGGTGGCTTCTCGACATCTCCCTCAATCTGTGTAGGGCAGTACTTTCTGTTTTGGCTCTGACTAAGCAGTAGATCTTGGCCTTGGTATATAGACAAAGCTGATGGAGTAAGTGAATGCCGACGAATCCCGTAGCGCCTGTGAGCAAGATGTGGTGAGGTTTTTTCAGGTGCTGCAAGGAAACTTTTAAGGAGGCTTGTTTGAGTTTCTCAGGGAATGGCAGCTGATGAATCAATGTTTCGATATTGAAGGCGCTCGACTGCGTGCGACCATCAGCTTGTAAAATGGGTGAAAGGGCTTTAATGGTGGGTGCCTGAAAAAGATCCTGTAGGGATAATGTCTTATTGAGCTGTTGTTTGACTTGCATGACGACTTCAGCTGCCAGAAGCGAGTTTACACCGGTATGAAAGAAATTATCGTCAATGCCAATTTGTTCAACTCGCAGCGTACTTTGCCAGATGCGTGCGAGTTGGGTTTCAAATTGGTTGCGGGGTGGTAGATATGGCACGCTGTCATCACGCTCTGTATTCTTAGGTTTGGGCAGTGCCTTTTTATCCAGTTTTCCGTTGGCATTGAGTGGAAGGTCAGTCAATTTAATAAAATGCGATGGTGTCATATATTCCGGCAGCAATTCTGTGATATGTGCGCGTAAGATTGACAGTTGAATTTTATCTACTTCAGGTCTTGTGACGTAATAAGCAACCAGTTGCTTGTCTCCGGGTCGAGTTTCAAAGGCGATCACAGCACATTTCTCAATGTCTGGGTGTGATGAAAGCTGGGCCGTGACGGCGCTTGGAGAGGTCAGCATGCCGCGTATTTTAATTTGATCATCATTGCGATCAATGTAATCAATGGCGCCATTGGGTAGTCGTCTGGCAATGTCACCGGTTTTCAGCAACTTTGAATGTTCATCTCCAATGGCTGCGAATGGATTCGGGATCAATTTTTGCGCGGTCATCTTAGGTAAGTTTAGGTAACCCAATGTTAGGCCTACACCGCCAATATGAATTTACCCAGCACAACCGATGGGGACTGGGTTTAAAAATTTATCCAAAATATAAATTTTCATATTGGCAATAGTATTACCGATAGGGACAAGGGCCGGATGTGTGTTTTGTGTGCAGTCCCAATAAGTAACATCGATGGAAGCCTCTGTTGGGCCATATAGATTCGCCAGTAAAATATGAGGGAGCAGCTGCAAACAAGTATTGCGTAGTTTAAGTGGTAGAGCTTCACCACTGCATAAAATGCGTTTCAGATGCATGCATTTTTGCGCCACATGCGGTGCTTTTAAAAATGTGGTGAGCATAGAAGGCACAAAGTGTAATGTTGACACTTTTTCTTGCTCGATGATGTTGGCTAAGTACTCAGGGTCCTTGTGCATTTCTGGTTCGCACATGAGCGGACGGGCACCTTTAATAAAAGGCCAGGTGAATTCCCAGACTGATACGTCAAACGCGTAAGGGGTTTTCTGCAGTACCGTATCGTTTTTCGATAGCGAAATTTGGTCTTGCATCCAGAGGATACGATTGCATAGGCCTCTATGTGTGCACAGTACGCCTTTGGGCTCGCCTGTTGAGCCTGAAGTGTGAATAGCATAGGTAAGGTGGGTTTCTGATAGTGGGACATCTGGGTTTTGGGTTTGAGGGCTCAGTGTCTCATGCCAATTGTCAGTTATCAGTATGACTTCACCTTTGTAGGTATGAAGATAACTATATTCTTCGTAGAGTTCTGGTGTGGTAATCACCACGGGTGCTTCAACATTCTCAATGATTTTTTGTAGGCGTGCCTCGGGTGAATCAGTTGCAATGGGCACATAAGCAGCCCCCGATTTAAAAATGCCGTGAATAACGACGGGTAAGTTCAGGCTTCTTGGTAGGCAGATTGCAATCATGGCATTGTGGCCATGCTGATAGGTCTGGCCCGTAATTTTTTCAATCAATGTATGTGCAAGTCTGTTAGCCAGTTGGTTGAATGCGGTGTAGGTCAGCGTGGTCTCTTGGTATTGAACAGAGATTCGCTGTGGTGTGCGTGTCGTTTGGTGTTCAATAATTTGATGAATGGGTTTATGTAATGGGTAGAGCCTATCAGTCTGGTTCCGATTATGGATCGTATGTTTTTCATGTTCGGTTAGAATATGGGGAATGTGTATAGCATTATGTGGGTCCTGTAATAGGCCTTCTAGCAATGCCATGATATGCCCAGGCATATTTCTCACAATACACTGGGATGTTCGGTTCAGGGATTTGTGTGTGTAAAACAGGACTTCGTCAGTGCTTTGGCGGAAGACAATTGTAATCGGGCTGCGTGGTGCCAGTTGGTATGTGTCATCGTCTTGCACTAAGGCCAAATGCAAAAGCTCGTGTGGTTGTTGTGTATGAACGCAAGGGTAACGTATTAACAAGTCATTAGAGAAGGTATGGTGTTCCGCTAAATATTCAAGCTGTGTGCGAGTTTGTTCTAAGACATCGAGAAACTCCATGCATGGGTCCAAATGGATGGTATATAGCGTATGGGTGGAAAAAATAGGTTGAAAATAGGGCAGTTCAACGCGCCGAGTTTGGTCAAACAAGTTAATGGTGCACGTTCCGTAATCGTTGATGCGAAATAAATAAATGGTGATGACGGCGAATAATAGGTTCGATAGCGGGAAGTTGGCCTGAGATAATGTATCCGCACGCGCTTTCAAGTTTTTGGTGATAGACAGTGTGGCGATAAGGTCATGCGAGTTGGCGCTGTGATGCGTTTTGAGCTATGTTTTACAAAGCCTGAGTAATCTGGCGTTTTCTATGCTAGACAGTTGTTTGCGCCAGACTTCTTCATGGGGTTGGATGCGCTTTGCATAATTTTGTAGTAGCCAGTGGGTATCTCTGTTAAAAGAACCTAATTGATAGCCCTGGTATAAGGCATATCTGCTAATAAGTTGGGCAGTTGACAATGTTTCATTGTAAATGCTGATGGCTTCGGAAATACAAATGAGATGCGTAGCTGTGGAGACATAAAGTCCAGAGTTTTCTTCAATTTTAACGATGGTCCCTGGTGGGAGATCTGAGCGTAGATTAGTCGAAGTAAGTTGTGTTGGAACGAGAAGTTGTCCATCTAGAAAAAACTTGCATGTGGTGAGGTCATTGCTGTAAGCACCAAAGTAGGTAGCGCGGAATAGTCGCTCAATATATTCAGCTGTGTGTTCCCAGCAAATAATGCCATTGGCATAAGGTCGACTGCTGGCGTAATACAGACTCCTCTGCGAGAGATCTTGTGTTTGAACAGAAAGTGCATTGCGCTCGATATTGTTCAGTAAGTCATGGAAACATGCGACGGCTTGCTCATAACACTTGAGGTTTAGACTAAGTGCAGTTTCCTCTTTTGCTAATGGAAACGTAACCTGTTTAACGATGTCACCTGCGTCGATCTTTTCTGTGACTAAGTGCCATGTAATGCCATGCACATTTTCATTGTTGAGAATGGCCCAACAGCTTGCATTACGTCCGGCATAGCGAGGCAGAGGGCCATCGTGATAGTTGATGATTTTTTGGTGCGCATATCCCGGCATTTTCAGCACGGTGTTGTTGACAATGCTGAATAAGTAGTCGAATGTTTTGTCCTCGACTAAGTCGCCAACGAGATGCGGCGGAACAACACTTAAATTGTGTCGGTGTGCCCATTCAATGACTTCGATATTGTCTGAAAAGATGCTTAAGATAGTATGCCCGTGTTTCAGCAGCGCATCAGCGCAACGAATACACAGGGTTGTTTCGCCAATAATGTGGCAGCGGATCATTTTTTTTGTTTTCATGGTCTTTTTATTGTTTTTACGATCGACCAGGTATGGTGGTATGCATGGTTAGTGGTTAAACGAATAGTAAATGGCGTTCTATCGCTTGCTCCGGCGGATTCTACTGCAAGTGTGTGGTGAATGGAATGCTATTCTGCGGAGGTGTTTGCTGGAAATAAATGGTGGGTCGTGAAGGATTTGAACCTTCGACCAATTGGTTAAAAGCCAACTGCTCTACCAACTGAGCTATCTGCGCATTTTGTTGGAATTTGTTGCTCTCTTATGAGTGCGGCGGAGTAATAAGGGTAAACGTGACCTTTGGCAAGCTAGTTTTTAATATTATTTACATTCATATTAGAGCTTTTTTCTAAGTGCCTGTATATGGGTAGTTAACGTAACTGTAATATTTTTGAAAGCTAAAGAGAGAGGGAAATAAAAAAGCCATGTAGTTCAACATGACTTCTTTTAAAAAAATGGTACGCAGACTGGGACTCGAACCCAGGACCAATTGGTTAAAAGCCAACTGCTCTACCAGCTGAGCTAACGACCCATAATTCATTTAACTGTAGCGACTGCTCTGTTGGTAGAGCAGCTGTTGCTAAGCTTGGCAATCCTGGCCTCGCTAATCAACCATCAATAAAAACTGGCGATGCCAGATTTAAGCGAGGTGGATTATACAGAAGATCAGGTGTAATGCAATTCCTGATTTTGGCCGTTTGACCTCTATGAGTGCCTCACCGCTACACTATCGAGTTCGGCTTCGGTATGATGACGCTTTTGCAGGTTGAGGAGCATGTATGCCAGCATCAAAATGTATTGCGTTATTGCAGCAAAAAGGCGGGCCTGGCAAGACCACAACATCCGTTAATTTGGCGGGTGCTTTACGTGAATTAGGTCAAAAAGTTGCGGTCGCTGATATGGATGCCGATAAGCCTGATGCCTGGTCTTGGGCGATTAAAAGCGAAGGTATGCAGAACTTGGTGCAGCAGGTCGATGAGAAGCAAGCACGCGAGCAAGTCAAAATGCTTAAGGGCGACTATGATTTTGTGATTATCGATACACCACCCAATTTCCAAACAGCGGCGTTGAAAGCAGCTTTGCTCGCTGATCTGGTGGTGATTCCATCAGCGCCAAGTGGGATGGATTTATCCGGTTTATTGGAGGCAAAAGAATTGGCGTTGACGGCTGATCGGCCTTATCGTTTGCTGGCAAACCGGATTACTAAAAATACCAATATGAGTCGCAGTTTGTTAAAGGTGCTGCATGAAGACGGCAATGCCTTTGACTCAGCCATTCCCCAAAGTGTGAAATTTATTGAAGCAGAAACCGCTGGTATTTATATCGGTGATTATGCACCGGAATCTTTGCCGCATATCGAGACGCGTAAGTTGGCAAAAGAAGTAATAGCTTTCTTTGGATTATAGGGGCGAATGACATGGCAAAGGGAATCTCATTATTTGGGCGTAAACGCACAACGGAACTAGGTACGACACAACGTCAAGCGGAAAAGAAAGATGAATTATTGGCCCTGAAACTGGCTGCGTTGAGCGATGCAGCAGATCCAGCTGGCAATTTACAGCAGATTCCAATCGATTTGGTCAGTCCAGATCCACAGCAGCCGCGTAAGTTGTTTCGCCAAATTGACAGCTTGGCGGCCAGTATCCGTGAAAAAGGCATTATTCAACCGATTGTGGTGAAAGCTAAAAATGCGGCATGGCGATACATCATTATTGTCGGTGAGCGTCGTTTCCAAGCAGCCAAACAGGCCGGCTTGACGGCAGTGCCATGCATCATTCGCGATGAAGATGATGCCAATACATTGATCTTACAGTTGTTGGAAAATGACCAGCGTGAGAGTGTGTCGCCTTTAGAAGAATCGGGTGCTTTGGCACGTTTGATTAATGACATGGCAGTGAATAAAGCACAGGTTGCAAAAGAGCTGGGTCGTGATCCTGGCTGGGTATCTATTCGATTGGGTTTACAGCAGGCCAGTGATGATATCAAGAATTTGGTGACAGATGGTTTGGTTGAAGACGTGCGTACCTTGCATGAGCTGCGCATGTTGGAGAAAGATCAACCGCAAGCAGCGAAACGTTTTATGCAGCGGGTGCGTAAAGATCAAGTGGTTGGTTCTTATCGACAAGTGATTGCGAACTTGCGTCAGCAAAAGGCGAGTCGAAAAACAGCCGCTAAGCCAGTCAAACCACGTAAAGTCTATGAAATTAAAAAGCAGGGCCAGCTATTGTTGTTGGATGTGGGGACTGATGAGCCATTGCGCTTTTCGGTAACACCGGATGTGCTCGTCCAGTTTCTTGCTAATATCACTTATGACTAATCATGAAGGAAAATCACCATGCGCCGTAATTTTTATTTGGGTTTTGCGATACTTCTGGTACTGCTAGGACTGTTTTTAGCAGTATTGCATTCGTTTATTGTTTTTTTATGCATTTTAATCGTGCTGGCTTTGATTTGGCTGTACGACGTTACGCAGAAGAAGCACGCGATTTTGCGTAACTTTCCGGTGTTGGGACATATTCGCTTTGTTTTAGAATTTTTACGTCCTGAAATACGGCAATATTTTATTGCGGGCGATACTGAAGAAAAACCGTTTGATCGTCTCGTGCGTTCGGTTATTTATCAGCGTTCCAAGAAATTGGAGGATACGGTGCCTTTCGGTACAGAACGCGATATTTTGGCAAATGGTTACGAATGGGTGCAGCATTCTTTGGCGCCTAAACACATTTCCGAAATAGAGCCACGTATCACAGTCGGTGGCCCTCAGTGCAAGCAACCCTATAGCGCCTCTCGTTTGAATATCTCTGCCATGAGTTTTGGTGCGTTATCGAAGAATGCGGTTTTAGCCTTGAACAAAGGTGCCAAAATTGGTGGTTTTGCTCATAACACGGGTGAAGGCGGTTTAAGTGAATACCATTTGGCTGGTGGCGGTGATATTACCTGGCAGATTGGTACGGGTTATTTTGGCTGCCGCAATGCCGAGGGCAATTTCGATGCTGATCTGTTTGCGGAAAAGGTGGCTCATGAACAGGTCAAAATGATTGAGATTAAATTATCTCAAGGGGCAAAACCTTCGCATGGCGGTATTCTGCCTGCGGAAAAGTTAACCCAAGAGATTGCTGAAATTCGTCATGTGCCAATGGGTCAAGATGTATTTTCACCACCGGCGCATACCGCATTTTCCACACCCAAAGGGTTGTTGGAATTTGTCCAACAGCTGCGTGATTTATCCGGTGGTAAACCGGTTGGGTTTAAGCTTTGTGTTGGCCGTAGAGTCGAATTTCTAGCGATCTGTAAAGCGATGTTGGAAACTAAGATTTTGCCGGATTTTATTACGGTCGATGGTGCAGAAGGAGGCACAGGTGCTGCGCCATTGGAATATAGTAATCACGTTGGCATGCCTTTAAATGATGGTTTGATCTTCGTGCATAATGCCTTGGTCGGTGTCGGGTTGCGCGATGATATTCGCGTGATTTGTAGCGGTAAGGTTGCGACCGGCTTTGATATGGTAACCAAAATCGCTTTGGGCGCCGATATGTGTAATGCGGCGCGTGCGATGATGATGTCCTTGGGCTGTATTCAATCACGCCAGTGTAATGTGAATACGTGTCCGACCGGCGTTGCCACGCAAAATCCGCGTTTGGCAAGAGGCTTGGTGGTTGATCAGAAAAAATATCGTGTGGCGAATTTCCACGCTGGTACGATGAAAAGCTTTTTGGAATTAATTGGTGCCATGGGATTTACTAATCCGGGTGATTTACATCCACGGCACGTGATGCGACGGATTGCGCAGGACGATGCGCGGACTTACAGTGAAATTTATGAGTATCTCAAGCCGGGTGCATTATTGCAGGACAAGTTGCCGAAAAATTTTGAGAAGCTGTGGAAGCAGGCAAACGCTGCGTACTTCTCAGCGGCTTAGGGTTAGCCGGTTCAGATCGAGTCGTACAAGGGTCGGTCTCTAAATAGTTTGTTGAATCGTACTCATCAGCGTGGCGATGTCCGCAGTTGATGGGGCGGTTTGGCCGTTGTCCCGATAAGCACAGAGCAATTTTTTCTGTTGATGCATTGCGTGTGTTGATAAGTAGGGATAGTCATTGAGTTCGATACCTTTATGACTGGGCTTGATCAAACCTTGTGCCAGTAGGTTTTGTATCAATAAGCTTTCACTGTTGCGCGGTTGGTCGGGTAATGGAAAAGCCAGGATCAGCATGCTGGTTAAGCGTGTTGCACCCGATTGACAGGCCAGTCGCCAACCACCTCCACGGTTCATTACGGCAATAACTTCATCAGCATGATATACAACCTGTTCAGCGCGCGGTGCTTGCCGAGTCAGGGCAGCGGTATGATAAAGCTGAATCTCAATATTGAGCTGTTGTGCCAGTTGTTGCGCAATCATTTCACCCACTGTATCGCCGATAATAGACACAGTAGGTTGCTCAGGGTGGTGATCTTGTTGTTGGTCTTGTTCGAACGGAGTCGATGCTTTGCCGTAAAACATAGGGTTCTGTGTCAGTTAAGAATTAGTTCCTTACTACTAGCATTCAGGTTGATTCACCGCAAGTCCGCCTTGTGCAGTTTCTTTGTATTTAACTTTCATATCTTCACCGGTTTCACGCATGGTTTTAATAACTGCATCGAGTGAAACATGGTGCTCACCATCGCCCATTAGGGTCAGTTTGGCGGTGTTGATAGCCTGTACAGCACCCATGGCATTGCGTTCAATGCAGGGGATCTGCACCAAGCCCTTGATCGGATCGCAGGTTAAGCCTAAGTTATGTTCCATGCCGATTTCAGCGGCGTTTTCGATTTGTGCAATGCTACCACCTAATGCAGCGCATAAGCCGGCTGCTGCCATTGAACACGCGACACCTACTTCACCTTGGCAGCCCATTTCAGCCGCTGAAATTGAAGCGCCTTCTTTATAGAGAATGCCAATGGCCGTTGCAGTGAGCATAAATTCGATAATGCCGGCATCAGTGCCTTCACAAAACTCAAGGTAATATTTGATGACGGCAGGGATAATGCCAGCAGCACCGTTGGTGGGTGCTGTCACAATACGGCCACCTGCCGCATTTTCTTCATTCACTGCTAAGGCATAGAGATTGATCCAATTCATTTCATCACGTACGCAAGTCGATGACAGCTTTTGGTATAAGTCAGCGGCTCGACGTTTGACTTTCAGACCACCTGGTAAGATGCCGGTATGTTGGCAGCCGCGATCAATCGAATCTGCCATCGTGTGCCAGATATGCAAGATGCCATTGTCGATTTCTGCATCAGTGCGCCAAATACGCTCATTGGCGCGAACAACATTGGCAATGCGCAGGTGATGTTGTTGGCAATGTGTGAGTAATTCAGCTGCGGTTGTATAAGGGTATGGGAAGTGTGATAAGTCACGCGTTGAGTCATTTGGATCAAACGTTTCATCATCGACGACAAAACCACCCCCTACTGAGTAATACGTTTTTTGCAGCAACTGTTGTGTGCCTTGATATAGCGTAAAACGCATGCCATTCGCATGCTTAGGTAAGGTTTTGTCATAGTGGAACATTAGGTCGTTTGTTGGATCAAACTGCACAATCCAATCCGGAGTTGCATGGCCTGACAGGTAGAGATGCTTTTGTTTTGCGATCGATGCCAGTTTGCCTGGAATACTGTCTGGTTCAATGGTTTCAGGTTGTGCGCCACTCAGGCCCATAATCACTGCCATATCCGTGCCATGACCTTTGCCAGTCAGCGCAAGAGAACCATATAGCTCGGCTGTTACCTGTAAGTTGTCTTGAGCACTCGTCAGGTCACGGTTCACGACCGTTTGCATAAATTGCTGTGCAGCCCGCATTGGGCCAACAGTGTGTGAGCTGGAAGGACCAACCCCAATGGAAAAAAGGTCAAACAAACTAATCGGCATTGTCTCAGACTTTAGTAACGCTTATCTGGGCGCTGATTATAGCGACATGTTGCAGGTACGTCATGACTCAATTGTGATTAATTTTAGCATTTTGGGCTGTAAAAAACTGTTGTATAACTTTAGCCACGGATGAAATTTAAGGAAAAATCAGCTCATAGATGGATTATTTGAGGGCTCTCATTTTGGTGAGAAGAGGTTATGCAGTAGTCTTTGTGATTAATGCTTGTGATGCAAAGAATTTATATTTTATTCGTAAATTTTTATTAATTGATGGCAATTTTTTGATTAATATATGATCTTACATTATTTCAAGTATGGAAATATGCCATTGTCATGTTCAGCTGTTGTTAGCCATCGTCTGTCCGTGTCATTTTGCAGTCAGAAAAACTTTGGGACAGCGATTACATATGCAAGCTTCTCATTAGACAGATTGTCATTAAATGGGTATTCGCTGATGGGTGCTGTTGTACGATTGCGCTCCACAGAAGGTTATGGCGTGCTCGGAGTCAATCTAGTTTATTCAAATTTAACATAAAATAGTAAATCTCAGGTCGAGATTTTAGAGTCTGATGTCTCTTTTATAAGGTTTCGACATGCTTGGCATGAGCGTTATACAAACGTAAAAGAAATTCTATCGCAATTTGATAAACCCTATAATGACCTTTTTCCTGATACGTCTAAAAAACTTGATAGTGGAAAAATATTTTATCCTATGCGTAATTTTTTGGATTATATGAAAAATTTATTCAATGATGAAAATATATATCCACACAGTGCATTTTATTTGGAAGAATTGCTTCATATTTTCCCGATCAATAATGTTTGGCGATCAGGTTGTCTGATGTGGGTTTATGATGAAGCTTTTGGGGAAGCAGTCTGTCGGGTGTATCGTCAAAGTTATGCTGGAATAGAATGCTTTACATTATTGAGTGTTACTGGTTGTTCGCGTGAAATTTTCTCAACAATTGCTGAGAATTTTAAGTATAAGCATGGGACTATTAAATCAGTTTTGCACTCTCTGTATGACCACATTAAAGATCAGTGTCCAGGTATCCCAGGTGAGCTGCCTGAATTTCTAAAAAGTTCTCCTTGTGATGGTTATGCTGCTGAAGTTAAGCCAGCTGAATCAGCCGCTAAACGCCGCCGGACAACTGGGGAAGGCGCTTATGATACAGCTATTGTCGCGCCTCCTCGTGCTGCCCCAGCACCAGCACCGGCCGCAGTTGGCGGTGGAGGCGGTGGCGGTAATTCATCAGCCAAAGCACCTCGACCAGCTTGAGATTAACAGCGAATCCTACTGTTTTGTGTTTTGATGTCCAAACTATGACGTCGATCAGTAGGATCCGCACGCTTTGATGCTTCATGTATCCGCAAGTGTGTTAACCAATCAGCTCCTCAGCGGCTAATACACCAATGGTTTTGTGGTTTTTGCCGGTAATCGGCAATGCCAGCTCCACCACACGTTCTTGGCTGTTCTTCAGTTGGTGAGAGCGACCGATATACCAATGACTGGGCTGTGCTTTAATGGTGTTTTTAAAGAGTGATAAGTCGCCAAACCAGTAATGCTGCAGGGGTGTGCTTTGTGCCACACTAAAGCCTTTTTGATCGATGACCCAAATGGCATGGAGCTTGCCGTTACTGTTTTGCACGTGTTTGGCCAGCATTTTGGCGAGTGAGGATTGTGTAACGGATGTAATTAGGGGGTGTTGCTTTTGCGTTAGTTGTTGTTTCCAGGTGTGATTGAGTTTGCGGGCTTTGTAACGACTGATCGGTTTGGCGTTAGCATTAGCTTGTGCAATAGCGGCGGGAATTTTTGGGGGTTTTTCGCCAGTTTTAATAGCACAGGTGTGTTAGGTAATGCTGGCATGGATTGCAGACTGCAAGCGGTAGTAATGAGTGCAGTACCGATTAAGCTGTGAACGGAAGATTTCATATAAGGACCTCTTTGGTTAAGTAACGAGAAAAATGAAGGGTGATTATATTGATCATTTTTTGATCAATCAAGTCCTGTTTTACGGTGAGTGTCTTGCTTTCTATTGAAAATCCCCTAGTTTGGCGGTTTGCCGTGTGCTCAAGGAATAACATGCCTACAAAAGCTGATGCCCAAACATCTAGTACCGCTGAGACAGTTGCCCAAGACATGGAATTTCGTCCGGAAGATATGAATGCCACCAATTTGTATTTACGTGAGCTTGGTTATTCCGCGCTATTAACGGCAGAAGAAGAGTTTGAAACCGCCACATTGGCTCGGCAGGGTGATCAGGCCGCGCGGCAGAAAATGATTGAATCCAACTTGCGTTTGGTGGTGAAGATTGCCAAACAGTATTTACATCGCGGTTTGGATTTATTGGATCTGATTGAAGAAGGTAATTTGGGTTTGATGCACGCGGTGGAAAAGTTTGAACCGGAGCGTGGTTTTCGTTTTTCAACTTATTCGACTTGGTGGATCCGGCAGAATATTGAGCGTGCCTTATTTAATCAGGTGCGGAAGATTCGTGTGCCGGTGCATGTTTTAAAGGAATTGAATGTCTACTTGCGTGCAGCGCACCAATTGTCGTTGACACTGGATCACCATCCTACAGCGGAAGAGATAGCTGAATTTTTAGATCGCCCAGTGAAAGATATCAAGCGGATTTTAGCTGCTACAACGCATATGGAATCGATTGACCAGGTATATGATGACTCGAATCGGCCTATGTTAGAGACGTTGTTGCAAGAGGATATGCAGTCAACGGAAGATCTATTTGAAAATGCTGAGTTTAAGGGCCAGTTGGGCCAATGGTTATCCCACTTAGACGAGCGTCATAAAACCGTTTTGACGAAACGCTTTGGTTTGCATGGTGAATAACCCGCTACTTTAGAGCAGGTTAGCCAGGTGATGGGGGTTACGCGAGAACGTGTGCGGCAAATACAGTTTGATGCGATGGCGAAGTTAAAACAGATCATGCGCGAGAATGATTTGGATCGAGACGATACGATTTAGGACTTGCCTAGGTTCACATTACGCTCAGTCTTTTCTATGATGCGCCTTTGTTAAACAGGGTGCACTCAAATGGAAAACTTCAATTTTTACAACCCAGTACGCGTTTTATTTGGCGAAGGTCAGATCGAAAATCTGTCAACACAGGTACCGTAAGGTGCGCGGGTTTTGTTGTGCTATGGCGGGGGAAGCATCAAGTCGAATGGTGTGTATCAGCAAGTGATGGATGCTTTGTCAGCACATACGGTTGTTGAATTTTCTGGCATCGAGCCGAATCCAGAATATGACACGTTGATGCGCGCCGTTGTGGCAGTCAAAACCCATGATATCGATTTTATATTGGCCGTTGGCGGTGGTTCGGTTATCGATGGTTGTAAATTTATTGCGGCAGCAGCGGTATTCCCAGGTGAGCCTTGGGATATTTTGGCAAAAGCTGAGCCAGTGGCAGACGCTATGCCGTTGGTTGTGGTATTAACCTTGCCTGCTACCGGGTCGGAAACCAATTTTTATTCGGTGGTGAGTAGTCGGCAAACCGGTGACAAGTTACACTTTTTTGCAGAAGCTTTATTCCCACGTTTTGCTATTTTAGATCCCACCGTGACGTATACATTACCTGCGCGTCAGGTAGCGAATGGCGTGGTAGATGCTTTTACGCATACCATTGAGCAGTATTTAACCTATCCAGTGGGTGGTCATTTGCAGGATCGTTTTGCAGAAGGGATTTTATTGACCTTGATTGAGGATGGTCCTAAGGCATTAACAGCGCCGCAGAACTATACCGTCCGTGCCAATGTCATGTGGTGCGCAACCATGGCTTTGAATGGCTTGATTGCAGCGGGCGTGCCGCAGGATTGGTCGACGCACATGATTGGTCACCAATTAACGGCGCAGTATGGGTTAGACCATGCGCAGACCTTGGCGATTGTGTTGCCCAATATGATGTGGCATCAACGCGTACAGAAGCGAGACAAACTGTTGCAATATGCCGAGCGTGTTTGGGGCCTGGATGTAAGTGGTGATGCATAAACCGTCATTCAGCAAGCGATTGCTCAGACTCGTGCCTTTTTTGAATCTCTGGGAGTGGGTACCTGTTTATCTGTTTACGATATTGCGGCGTTAGACCATGCGGAAACAGTGGCAGCGCTGGAACGTCATGGTATGACCGCTTTGGGTGAGCGCGCGGATATTACTTTGTCAGATGTGCAAGAGATTCTAGCTGCGTGTAACTAGAAAGACTTGCATAACCTCATTAGCAGCGAACTTCATCGTTAAAATCTTCTTCAAAGCTTGTCCTCACGAAAGTGGGGGCCCTCAAATAGTTCATCTATGATAAATGAAAAACTGTAAATACATACCAGAAAATACAACATTCTGATTGTTTTTTGATCATTATTAGCGTATGTAGCCGGTGTCTGATAAGTGTCACCTTTTGTCTGTAGCGTCTTATGCCATGGCCTAGCCATTATTATTCAGGCTTTCGTTGCATTTCTCTGAATAGTTTCAGTCTATCGTATGGGCTTGTCGGGCCAGCATCAATATATAGTGGAAAAATGTAGATTTTTATGGATTTTTCTCAGGATATGATTGTTGTCGGTATATAGATAAGACCGTAGAACACTACAATATATTATATTTTTATAATATTTATATAAATTTTTATTTTATTAAGGTTTTTACTATATTTTTCCGGTTTCAGGTGTATATGAAATGACCTATGTATACAGGTAAACATGAGGTTTCTACTGGTTTATTAATATATTTAGATATATTTTTATATATTTATTAAAAAAATCTTAACGTCGTATTATTAGATAAAGCGCCATAGGAGTATATATTTAATGTATAAATGTAAAAAATAGGTGTTGACATGAGTCGTTTAGGTTGGTACCGCGCAGGCGGTTTGGTTTCGATAGGGTTTGCGATGATGATGGGGCTGTTGTTCACGCCGCATGTGGGTTGGACTAATGCGCATCAAACACAGCCCACTATTCATACGGTAACTTTTTCGATTGTGAATCGCTATAACCAACGTATTTGTTTGCAGGGTAAGGTTGATACTGTACCAGTCTGTGTCGGGCCGTATGAGCGCCGTTCTGTACAAGAACCCGCCAGTTTTATGGTAAATACCGCGAACTTTTATACGCGAACCGGGTTGGTACGTTTTTGGTTTGGTGACAATAAAGTAGGTGTCCGTCAAATGCTGGTAAAACGTGACGCGACAGAAGTGGATTTATGCATCAAAGCAGATGGCACAATTCATCATAGTGGTCTTGATAGACGCGCTGGTGTTGATTTGGCTGATTATATTACGTGGCATGGCTTAGGGGATCTGTTGAATTCTTAGCGGTTTGTGTGCTAACACATGAGGACAAGTTGCCCTACATTCGTGGGGCATTTTTTTTATGCCGGTATGATCCAGTGTTATTCAGAACGTAAGGTCTGAATCGGATCTAACTTAGAAGCCTGCTTAGCCGGGTAAAAACCAAAGAATATGCCCACCGCGATTGAAACCAATGCGCCAACTGTTGGAGGCATGAGGAAAATGGTGAATTTCCAGTGGGGATACAGTGACACAATATAAGTGGCTAAGATGCCCAGCAACATACCACCAATGCCACCACAGATCGATAAAGTGATGGATTCAACTAGGAATTGCATTTGAATATCTCGTTGGCGTGCACCGATTGCCAAGCGAATGCCAATTTCACGTCGTCGTTCGGCGACAGATACCAACATAATATTCATGACGCCAATGCCGCCGACAATCAGCGAAATACTGCCGATCAGACCTAATAATACGGTCATGGTGTTAGCAGACTGCTTCATGCTATCAATTAATTGTTTGGGACTACGGACCGATACTTTTTGTTGAATGGTGTGTTGAGTGACGTATTGAGTCACGGATTTTTCAGTTTTGCTGAGTTCACGTGTGTTATAGATCGTGACGGCGAGGTTATTAATCTGTGCGCTTTTTTGGATGGCAATAGCAGTGCTGAGCGGAATCAGAATGGAATGGTTAAAGTCCGCATTAAAGAAAAAGCTGGTGGGCCATTTCTGCAGGGTGCCAACAATAGTAAAGACCGTTTGCCCAATCGTCACTTGCTGGCCAATCAGTGAACGTTTTGTCCATTGCGCAAGTGTTTTGGCTGTGTCATAACCCAGCACACAATAATACTGGTCCTTATCGAGGAAGGTTAATAGCCGGCCTGTGCCGCGCGATAGTTTTGCAATGCTATAAATGTCGCTGGTAATACCAATGGAGCTACCTTGATTTAATGCATGGCCTTTGAATGCAAGGCCGCCATAGCTATTGACGTAAGGTGCAACGGCATGGATGTTGGGCGAAGCATTTTGTAACTCTTTGGCTGAATGTACGGAAAGTGAGGCATTGGGGTTCGCTGAACGGGTGCCAGTGCCTTCTGAATAAATCGAGACCGACAATAGATTAATGCCCAGGTGCTTAAACTGCGACAGGATTTGGTTTTCGGCAAGTTTCCCAATCGACACCATGGCAACTACTGAGGCTGTGCCCACCAAAATACCCAAGACAGCTAAGAAAGCCCGCAATTTGGATGCAGTTAGTTGTCGCAGGGCTTCGCGAATGTGCGTTTTAGTACTGATCATTTTGCTGTGTGGCTGCTGGGTGGGAGTGTGACTTGGTCGTCCGGTTTTAAGCCGGATAGAATTTCCACTTGGCTGACGGTGACCTTGCCAGTTTGGACCACCTGTTGTGTGGTTTTATGTGTTTCGGGGTTGTAGAGATTCACATAGGATTTTCCGGCAGAATTTTTCTGTACGGCATCAACTGGAACAGTCAATGCCGAACCATCCTTATAAACAATAATGGCAATGCGAGCCTCCATGCCAGAACGAATCACTCGTCTTTGTTGCGCTGTAATATGGTCAACTTTGACCGTGGCCGGAAAGGTAGGCAACGTGCCGCTACCGGATTCAATGCTATCGGCAGAGGCTTGTGCGGCCACTTCTGTCACTTCACCGTGTAGAACAATGCCAGGGAAACCAGCGCCGGTAATAGTTGCCGTTTGGCCTTTTTGAATCTGGTTGACATTAATTTCTGGCACAGAGAAAGCAATCGAAAGTCCATCCATGTTACCGATGTTCATCAGGACTTGCAGGTAATGGACTGTTGAGCCCACCATGATTTTCTGTGTGCTAGTACTGCTAGAATCACTGCTGCTTTGGCTACTGGGTGCGCTATTTGTAGCCGGTAATAAGGCAATGCCAGAAGCGGGTGCCTTAATATCATTGGCTGCCAGTTCTTGTTCAATAGTATCGTATTTCTGTTTGGCTGTTTTGTATTGTAAGTGTGCAATGGTGAATTGGTCACCTTCACCGCGTTTTTGAGTTTGCGTTAGGCTACGTTCAGCCTGCTTGTAACTCATTAAGCTATTCTCATACGCGCTTTTACTTTCGCTTAATGATTGCTTGGAGATGATTTCCAGTTTGTACAGGCGTTGGTTTTGCTCATAGGTGCCTTTGGCATTGACCAGGGAGGTTTTTGCGCGCATCAACGCATCTTCCGCATTCAACACATCATTGCTGTTTTTCCAGTTTTGAATTTTTTGGTATTTCGCTAACGCATTGAGGTAGCTGATTTTTGCATCTCGTGCTTTGTCGACAATTTTCTTCGAGGAAATGGTAAATAAAGTTTGCCCTTTTTTGATGACCTGGCCGTAACTGAACAATTTCTTTTGCACCGTGCCTTCTGTTGGGCTAATCACGGGGACATTGGAAATGGGTGAGATGGTGCCGTTATAGTACAGGGTTTGCTGCACCAATTGCGCTTTGACAGTATACAGCTTGGGTGTTGTCGCTGCGGTTAGCGTGAGTGAGGTGGCGAGAAGCGTGCAGTACGCAAGAGATTTAAGCATGATTCTTTGCCTCAAGTTTGATATGCCATTGCTGGAGCAAGATGCCCATCAGTTTTTCGTAATTAATCGCTTGTGTCAGATAGCTGATCTTAGCCGTGACGACATTATTTTTGGCCTGCACCAGTTGTTGCTGTTGTTGTGAGAGAGTGAAGGCGTCAATTCTGCCGTAATTAAATTTGATTTGTGCAGCGCGGTAATTTTTCTGTGCCAGAACCAAATTGGCTTGACTCATGCCTAATTGTGACCATTGAGTTTTTAGGTTTTGTACAGCAGTGGTGACACTACTCAGCAATGTGCGTCGGGCATTTTGTAAATTAATTTGATCGTTTTCGACGGCGACAGCCGCACTTAGTTTTTGTTGATCGATGGTGACGCGATTCAATGGAATGGTAAGGTCCAAGCTAACACTGGTACTGGTCACTAGGTCATTGCTGTTCGGATTGATTTGTGGATTATCGTAAATCGTACTGGCTCGGGTATGACTGCGGGATAATTTAAGATCGAGCTCCCACCGATTGGCATTTTCACTGGTTAGCAAATTGCGTTCGGAGATTTTATGCTGCAACAGTGCAATTTTAAGGTCACGATTGTGCTGTTTTGCTAGCTGAAGACTTTGTTCTAGCGTGGTTCTGATCTGTGTAATAGGTGTTTCAGTATCGACTTTAAACACCGTATTGCCCGGTAAACCTAAGTCATTCAATAAAGTTGTACGCGCGGTATTAAAACTTTCTTCGGCGGAGGCCAGACTTTGTTGTTGTGAGGTAATATCCATTTTGGCTTGGGTAATATCAATGCCCGCCAATTGACCCGTTTTGTATTTTTGTTTGCGGTTAAACAAGGTATGCTGAGATTGTTCCAGCGTTTGCCTAGCAATCGCGACAGTGAGTTTTGCTTGTACCACAGCGTAGTAATCTGTGACCACTTGGGAAATGGTAGTCGCCACTTGTTGCTGTAGTTGCAAGTCATCGATTTGTTGGTTGGTTTCTGCATTGTGTAAATTCACTTCATTCACAGCAAAGCCAAAATTCTTAATCAAAGGTTGTGTCAATGAAACGCTCCACGTGTTGGAGTCTAAGTCACTGTCAATCCCCGGTGTGCTGCCGGTTTGTTTGCTAGGGTTATATTGCCAGTCAGCACTTAATTCTGTTCCCAAGGGTAATTTCCAACTGACTGCAGGGCCAATTTCGCCGGAGGTATTTTGGCTGCTGGCACTGGATCCGCCTGGTGCATCATGGCCATTAATACGAACGGTGTTATCGGTATCGTAGCGGTTATAACTCAGACTACTGGTTAAGCTGAACTGTGGCAGAAAAGCTTCTTTGGCCACCAGCAAATCGTAACGCTGTAACTTGCGGTTGTTGAAGGCGACTTTGAGATTTGGATTCTTATGCAGTGCTAATAGCACAGCACTTTGTAAAGGCAGTATATTGGGATTTTTGGGGCTCAAAGGGACTACGATAGGTAATTGGTTTGAGTGCGTGAGACCCTCAGGCGTACGTGGCAAAAAAGGTGGTAAGTTAGGTAAATTCAGTAGTTGCGAAGGATGGTAAGGCGTTGGTAAACCAAATGACAGTAACGGCAACGTGAGTAGTACACAAGACCCAATCGATCGAATACAGCAGTAAAAAGAGAGCGGCTTGGGCATTGAAAAATCGCTGGATTTTAATTCAGCGCTCATTATAGGTAAAAACAATATTTAGGCCACGGGCGTATCACGGCTGATTTTGTCTTTAGCCAAGCGTAGTGTCCTGTCCAATAGCACTTCATAAATCGGTGAGCCGCCGAGTAAATAAGCCATGATGGTTGCGCTGAAACAAGTCAAAATTAGTGGCAAAATCACGGCGTAATTCATGGTCATTTCAACGACCAGTACGATACCCGTTAAAGGCGCGCCAACCGTCGCTGTGAACAGTGCGCTCATGCCCGCGACAGCAAAAATGGTCGGGTCTGCAATTAAATGTGGAAACCATAGGTGTGCATAATGACCAAACCACATGCCAAAGGCTGTGCCCAGTGCCAACATCGGCGCAAAAATACCCCCGGGTGCGCCGGTGCCATAACTCACCCAGGTTGTGACTAAGCGTGCGAGAAAAATCAGCAATAAAGGTGTTGCAGCCAGTTGATAATTTAGGGCGTTTGGAATCAATTGGTAACCTCCGCCGACAACTGAAGGGCAAAGGTGCGTCAAGATGCCAACGCCAATACCAATAGCCGTTATGGCCAACCAAAAAGCATAGGGTTTGAGCGCTGAGAACACATTTAATGTGCGAATGAGGTAGCGGTTAAACAGCACGCCAATGAGACCAAAAAAGCTGCCGAAAATAATGAAAATCTACAGTGAAGCCAGGGGCGTGGCGTGTAAGTGTGTCATGGAAATATCATTGCTTTGCCCCATGAATAGGCGCAGCACGATGTCGCTAAAAATCACCGTAATAATCACGCACTGCAGCGAAATAAAATTGTATTTAAACTGCGTGCGCATCTCTTCTAGGACAAATAAAATGCCTGCCAGTGGTTCATTAAACGCAACGGCCAGACCCGCACCTGCGCCAGCAGCGACAAGTATGTGTGCATATTCCGCGGTGAGTCCAAAGCGGTCGCTGAGCATTTTGCCGATTGTGCCGCCGAGTTGAATGGTCGGACCTTCACGGCCGAGCACCAAGCCACTCGATAATGCACAAATACCGCCAAAAAATTTGACAGGCAGTAAACTCTTCCAACGAAATGGGCGTTGCTCAGCAAGTACGCCTTCGATTTCTTGCACACCACTGCCGCCAGCTCCTGGTGAGATTCTCCTCACCAGGAACATTGCAATGAGTAGTAAACCTGTTGAAAAACCAATGGTAATCAACCAGTGTCAGATACTGTTTGCTGGTAGTGCAGATAACCAAGTGGTTTTTAATGCGCTCAAAGATTGAATAGCCAGTTGGAATAAGCTGCCAATTAAGCCGACTAAGCAACCCTTGATTACACCAAAAATCAATAAAAAGCGAACCTGCTTGCGGTCTTGAATTAACAGTTGGGTAAGGTCTCTTAAATAGCGCATGGGATTTTTTCTAGTCGGTTGGCAATCAGCGTGCTGCTGAATGTGGCATAAGGTTTGTGCTGATGCAATGGCCTCTTTGATGGATATTTTGGTGTTTTCTATACGGCAATTATTAAGCGGGATTAATATGTGGTGGTCTCGATAGTGTCGTCATGTGTTTATTACTGTTGCAAATAGGAGCTAAACAATTGACTAATCTTCCCTCACATTAACGGACAGTCTAGGGGAATCTACGCGGCCCGATAGACAAGCTAAAAAACATATGGTAAGGGATACGACTAGGTGCGAGTGGAGGCGGCGGTAATGGGAAAGTAATCGTACAGTTCTTATAAGCGGTGGATGGTTGATTATTGAATGACAATTAACTTTACCTGGGCTATTGTCAAAAATTGTGTGTTGGAGATTAGATGGTGTCGTCACGCGTTTATTTCAGTTGCAAATGGTGGCATTGATCAGCGCTGGTTGATTATCTCATCTATTCATAGATAGCATTATCAAGGAGGCTTAGTGATGGAAGATATGAGGGATAGATTAAAACAGCGGAAATGGACTACTGTGTTGCTGATGGTGGGTTTAACCTCTTTTGCGTTTTCCTATGCTACACCAGCGCGGCAACAGATCGCTGTGCCCTCTTTGAGTATCATTGGATTTGATTGGCAGTTAACCAATAAGCAATTGAATTGGCAGTATTTAGGTCAGGGCTATCGGGCGTATAATCCAATGTTACATCGCTTAATGAGTCAGGATTCGATGTCACCCTTTAGCAAAGGTGGCCTCAATGGTTATGTTTTTTCTGCCAATAACCCTGTGATGTCATATGATCCCAGCGGCCATTTTGCCATCAGTGATTTATTTCCAACAACTTGGCCGGGATGGTTAGCGTTTGGTGCTACTGCCGGAGTTGCCGGTGTGATTGGTACATTTGTGAGTGTGATGGCAACAGCACCTTTTAGCTTGGTTGCAGGTGCTGTTTGTCTGGTGCTATAGGCGGTGTATCGAATGCGATTGGCGCGTATGTTGGTCAAGGCTTAACCACGCATCGATGGGGCTTGGATTGGCAATCAGGCGGCCATTTGGCCATTGCATTTAGTGTTGGTGTTGTTTCGGGCATGATGACAACTGGTTTGGTTATAGGCGGGGTAAAATATAACGAGGAATGGTCTTTCGGTATGTCTCATGAAAGTACATGGCTTGGTTCAGCTAGCCTCAGTGGGTGGCGTGATACTGTGGTTCACAGTAGCCCAGCGTTCTCAGAATATATTGCGCAAAGTGAGCAAGCCAGTGTTATGGATGGTGAATATAATCAGGTTGAAGCCCCTATGGTTAATGAAGCCCCTAATATGGTTTTGGAGACTGAACAGAAAACAACCGATCCTAGGCAAAGTCTGGACATAGCTCCTGGTATAAGGGAAGTCGAGGCTGATTTGGTAGATTTACAGCATCTTCAGAGTAGACTTATAGTGCGTCTCGAAGCATTAGAAGCAGCGGCTAGAAGGATTGCAGAACCGTCGGACTTTGGACGGTAAAATATTTAGTGTAAATTGCTAATTTAGCCAGCGTGTTTTGCGGCCACTTTGGATGTGACCATTTGTTGCCATCGCAAGATAGCAAATTTCGCATTAAATAGGCATGACTTTTCCGCTTTTTATTTCGGTCCAGAGGAATTGCGATTGGCATAGGACCCTGCTCTGTCTTGATTATCAATGCACTGGAATTTTTTGTTGCCTGCATCTGGCTCAGTTTGCCCAG
>CAZIIK010000090.1:0-8278 GCA_964539235.1 uncultured Gammaproteobacteria bacterium
CAAGCCTACCAAAAGAATGAAAATATCGAAGCACAATCCTAAAAATGAAAAGGCGCGTTGACCGAAATCAACACGCCTTAAATGTGGGCTATCTTCTATATTGTTATTATTATTGTCGAGTGCTTAAACTTAAATTCCGTCTTGAGCACACTTCTTTTTATTTAGCCGCTTCCGTCGGCTTGGGCTCCCAACGAAATGAACTTTCCATTAGCTCATCCGCTAACTGCACATCACGATCTCTTTCCAGAGAACGCGCCAAACGCAGCATAATTTCAACCTGAACATCACGACCATTTTCTTCAGCACGGAAAACCAGATCTCGTACCATTTCCTCTGGCAAGGAAAGTGTAACGGCCAAATTATCTTCGGCATCCATGATGTGGTAGGCTTTTTTCATTTTCGACCTCCGGCTGATGTTAGTAGCATGTGATTTCGTTTTCCAACGACGACATCAAACCATAGGGGAAATGTATAAAAAATAGTTGTATTTGATCTGGAATCGCGCCATCATTTTTACGCTGCAAAATAACCAGGCAAATTATAGAGCCTAAAATCACATCTCTGCCAAATTTCCTTCGTCTTCCAACCACTGACGTCGGTCAGCCGAACGTTTTTTCGCCAGCATCATATCCATAACACGTTCGGTTTCAGCCTCATCTTGCAGGGACAATTGCACTAGACGCCTGGTATCCGGCGCCATCGTTGTCTCTCGCAACTGCAATGGATTCATTTCACCAAGACCTTTAAAACGTTGCACATTTACTTTAGATTTTTTGCCCTCTGCAGCCAATCGGTCTAAGACATGTTGACGCTCATCATCGTCCAATGCGTAATAAACCGTTTTTCCAATATCAATCCGATACAAAGGCGGCATCGCAACGTACACATGCCCCGCTTTCACCAAAGCTTTAAAGTGACGCAAAAACAATGCACACAGCAATGTCGCGATATGCGCACCATCTGAATCCGCGTCAGCCAAAATACAGACTTTGCCATACCGCAGCTTACTCAGATCATCGACGCCAGGATCAACCCCAATAGCAACAGCAATATCATGGACTTCTTGCGACCCTAATACTTCACTGCCATCGACTTCCCAGGTATTGAGGATCTTGCCACGCAATGGCATCACCGCCTGCGTTTCACGTTCGCGCGCTTGTTTGGCCGATCCACCAGCTGAGTCCCCCTCCACTAGAAACAGCTCTGACAACGCCGGATCTTGCGCAGTACAGTCTGTTAATTTACCCGGCAATGCAGGACCTTGGGTGATCTTTTTACGCGCGACTTTTTTACTCGACTTAATCCGTTTCTGCGCACTGTGGATGACCCACTCTGCTAATTGCTCTGCAGCCTCAACATGCTGGTTCAACCATAAGCTAAAAGCATCTTTCACAGCATTGGAGACAAACGCTGCACACTGGCGCGAAGACAATTTCTCTTTGGTCTGCCCAGAAAACTGCGGCTCCTGTATTTTGACTGAAACCACATAAGCACACTGCGACCAAATATCATCGGGTGTGAGCTTAATACCCCGTGGCAACAAACTGCGCAGCTCACAAAATTCCCGCACGGCTTCCAAGAGACCTGTACGCATACCGTTGACATGCGTACCGCCTTGCGCGGTTGGAATCAAATTGACGTAACTCTCCGTCACCAAATCACCGCCTTCTGGTAACCAACACACTGCCCAATCAACGTATTCAACATCATTAGAAAACTGCCCCACAAACGGCGCTTCTGGCAATGTGAGTGCTTCCTCACCCAACGCCTGTTGCAAATAGTCACTCAATCCTGATTCATAGCACCAAGTGTCCTGCTCTTGCGTTGCTTCATTGAGAAAAGTAACCAACAAACCTGGACACAAAACTGCCTTGGCGCGCAGGATATGTTTCAACCGTGGCAACGAAAATTTTACCGAGTCAAAGTACTGTGCATCCGGCCAAAAACGCAGATAAGTTCCAGTATTTCGCTTACCCACAGTATCCACTTGAGTCAGCGGGGATTGCGTTTCACCATCGGCAAATTGCATCTGAAAAACCTGGCCATCGCGCTTGATTTTGACATCGACACGGGTCGAAAGCGCATTCACCACTGACACACCAACACCATGCAAACCACCGGAAAACCGATAGGTATCATGGTTAAATTTTCCACCCGCATGCAAACGGGTCAAAATCAATTCAACACCAGGGATTCCATGCACCTCATGCAAATCAACCGGCATACCACGCCCATCATCTGACACACTCAGCGAACCATCGGCATGCAATGTGACTTCAATATGCGTAGCAAAACCTGCTAAAGCCTCATCAACACTATTATCGATAACTTCTTGTGCCAAATGGTTTGGCTGCGTCGTTTCTGTGTACATACCCGGTCGACGACGCACAGGATCTAACCCACTCAGAACCTCAATCGATTGAGATGTATATTCGGTCATGAAAAACTTCCTCTTCGAATAGAGCTAATCGCCCCAACATAAAAGCTTATTTGATGCCCGCAGCATTCAGTGCTTTCAACAATGCCACGGCACGATGACGTTGATAATCTGCATACAAAGGTGGCTTATCTTTCTGGTCGGTTTGTTTCTGTAATACCGACTGTACCAACTGCGCATCAGATGAAACCTCCGGCGCGGTTTTAGCCCCTACAGTTTGTTCGGCAGACAAACGGCCATTGAGTGCAGACTCACGCATCATGAAACTTTGATCAGGCTTTGCATCAGATGAGATATCTAACGCTTCGACCACCACATCAGGCTCAATGCCTTTCGCTTGAATCGCGCGCCCAGCTGGTATGTAGTAACGTGCCGTGGTCAATTTCAGCGCGGTTTTCTTATCTTCCAGTGGCAATACTGTTTGCACATACCCTTTACCAAACGTACGCACACCTAAAATCACTGCACGCCGATGATCTTGCAACGCCCCTGCGACAATCTCTGCTGCAGATGCTGAACCTTCATTGAACAACGCCACAATCGGCACACCCCTCATTAAATCTGGCTCATCGGCTTTACCGGTCATGCCGGCACGGGCAATCCGTCCTTTGGTATAAACCACTTTTTGCTCATACCCAATCCGATTGGCATCCAGAAACACATCCGCCACTTCAATCGAGGCCTCTAACAAACCACCTGGATTATTGCGCAGATCTAAGACAATACCTTTTAATTTATCTTGGGTTTGCTTGAATAACTCTTGCACAGCATCACGTACCGCAGCTGAAGTTTTCAGCCCAAAGGAATTAATCCGAATATAGCCGTACGCTTGATCGATCACTTCATATTTCACGCTTTTGACATCAATCTTCGCCCGCGTAATGGTACGCACCAACGGCTTGGTTTCACCGGTGCGCGCAATGGTTAATTTCACCTGCGTACCTGGTTTGCCTCGCATCAGCTTAACCGCTTTATCCAAACTCATACCACGCACTGCATGCTGATTAATCCGCACAATCGCATCACCAGGTTTCAGGCCAGCACGCGCCGCTGGCGTATCATCCAAAGGAGTCACCACGTAAATAGCACCATCACGCATGGTTACCTGCAAACCAATACCCGTAAACTCACCATTAGTGCCTTCATTTAAGGCTCGATAATCTGCCTGATTCAGGTAAGTTGAATGTGGACCCAAACCGGCCAACATACCGTTAATGGCATGCTCAAGAATTTCTTCGTCCGAGACTTGATCAACATATAATTGACGCACGGCCTCTAATGATTGACCAAAGCGCTGTAAAGCTTCATGTGACAACCTAGGTTGCGCATCGGTTTTAACCGGCGTATTTGCCCAAGCCGAACTCCCGCAACCGCATGCCACGAAACATAATCCCAATAATAGCTTTCGCCACATCACACGAATCTCCTATGAATTTTGCACTGCGAATATAGCACGCCCTGTCATTTCTTCCGGTGCCGAGAGTCCTATCAAATTTAATAAAGTTGGCGCAATATCCGACAACACACCGTCAGTAACTTTGACCTCTGCTGAGCGCCCAACATACAACAATGGCACCACCAAATTGGTATGCGCGGTATGCGGTTGACCTGTTTCAGGATTCACCATTAACTCCGCGTTGCCGTGATCAGCTGTGATTAAGGCCTCACCACCAACAGCAGTCAGTGCATCTACAACTCGACCCAAACACACATCAACCGCTTCAATCGCCTCAATAGCAGCAGGCAAATTGCCCGTATGTCCAACCATATCTGGATTGGCATAATTACAAATAATCACATCATATTGCTGGCCTTCAATCGCCGCGACCAATTGATCTGTAAGCTCTGGCGCGCTCATCTCAGGTTGCAAATCATACGTAGCCACCTTAGGCGACGGTACCAAAATACGATCCTCACCCGAAAACGGTGTTTCTACACCGCCATTAAAAAAGAATGTCACATGTGCGTATTTTTCAGTTTCGGCCATCCGCAATTGCTTCAAACCCAAATGGCTCAAATATTCGCCAAGCACATTGACCAGTTGTTCTGGTGGGTAAGCGACTTGAACCGGTAAGCCTGCTTCATATTCAGCCAATGTGAAAAACCCAGCCAATGGCAACAATGAGCGCGAAAACCCGGTAAAATCAGGTGAAACAAAGGCCTGTGTCAATTGCCGCGCTCGATCTGCACGAAAATTCATAAAACAGACACCATCTTCCGCTTCGATACCAACCGCGGATTCTGCTGAATTGGCAATCACCGTGGCCTGGACAAACTCGTCCGTCTCACCGCGCGCATACGCCATGTCAATCGCCTCTGCAACCGTCGGCGCACTGTAAGGTGCTTGTGCCTGCGTGAGTAATTCATAAGCCGATTGCACACGCGCCCAACGCTGATCACGGTCCATCGCATAATAGCGCCCAACCACGGAAACAATGCGCGCACAGCCAACCGATTCACAAACCGCCTCAAGCTCAGCCAAATACTGCTTAGCACTTTGCGGCGCAGTATCACGCCCATCCAAAAAAGCATGCACTGCAATACGTTTCACACCTCGTTCTGCCGCCAGACGAATCAAGGCAATCATGTGCTGATAATGACTATGCACACCGCCATCAGAAACCAACCCCATAATGTGCAAAGTTCGGCCACTGTCAGACAAACGCCCAATCAAATCATTGAAGACGGCATTTTCCGCAAATGCACCTTCCGCAATGTCACGATCAATCCGCGTTAAATTTTGATACACCACTCGACCTGCACCTAAATTGGTGTGACCCACTTCGGAATTACCCATTTGTTGGTCGGGCAATCCAACATCATGACCAGAGCCTGAAACAAAGGTGTGTGTATACTCTGCCCAATAGCGATCCCAATTGGGTGTCTGTGCCAAAGCAATCGCATTATTGTCTTGCTCAGCACGATGGCCCCAACCATCGAGCACCATCAAAACCATGGGTTTAACAACGGGTCGATCACATTTCATTCCAACACCTTACAACCGTTACAAAAACTGGCCCGTATGCTACCATACGCCGCGATCATCAATCACCTGTTTTTATCATGGATGCACAAACCGCTCACACCAATATGGTGAAACAACAAATCCGCACCTGGAATGTCACACAAGAGCAAGTTATTTCAGCCTTTCTAACCCTGGACCGTCGTGCTTTTGTACCCGCGTCACAACAAGATTTCGCCTATGCCGACTTATCTGTTCCACTGCCACATGACCAATGCATGTTGCCACCTAAAGTTGAAGCCAAACTATTACAAGCATTGGATGTACAACCGGACCAAAATATTTTAGAAATCGGCACGGGTTCGGGTTTCTTTACGACCTTACTGGCAAAATTGGGTCGGCATGTTTACAGCGTCGATATCCAAGAAGATTTCATGCTGCATGCATCGGAAGCTTTATTCCGTTCTGATATTCATAACATCACCTTAGAAACCGGTGATGCTGCAACTGGATGGCCACAACATGGACCTTACGATGCCATTGCAATTACAGGTTCCATGCCAATGTTACCGGAAGATTTCAAAACACTGCTGAGACCCGGCGGTCGTTTAGTCGCTATTTTGGGCGAAGCACCCAATATGCAAGCCACGCTGGTGACTCGTGTAAACAGCAGCTACTGGTCATTCCAACCGTTATTCGAAACGTGGGCACCACCACTGGATCATGTTACCCAACCTGAACGCTTTACCTTTTAATTGCCATGCAAAGCCAATCTCAAATATGAATGGCTTGTGAGAGGAAATACTATGAAACATCGCACCATTGCTTTACTGACCACACTTGGACTGAGTACTGTTTTGCCAGGATACGGTTTAGATTTACTGCAAGTTTACCAATTAGCTGCCGCACACGATGCAACTTTCCAAGCTGCTGAACAAACCTATGCTGCCCAAAAAGAAGTCGTGCCCATCGCTCGTGGTGCATTACTACCCTCATTGCAATTAACTGGCAATGAAACTTACAACAATGTCAGCAACAATGAAACCCGCACGTATAACTCGAATGGTTACGGACTCACATTAACCCAGCCCTTCAATTGGACTGCTTGGAAAACCTACGATCAATCTCAAGTGCAACTCAAACAAGCGGCTGTCACTTATGAGCAGGCCAAGCAAAACTTAATCCTCAACACAGCCACTGCTTATTTCAAAGTACTAGAAGCAGAAGCCACTCTGCGTTACGCGAAAAAGAACGAAGAACAGACCAAAGAACAAATGGCACAGGCTGAACAGAAATACAAAGTCGGCTTGGCAGCTCAAACCGATGTATTAACCGCACTCGCGAGCTATGAAGCGGCTATCGCTACCCGCATTGCTGATCAAAACCAAGTGCACGATGCCTTGGAATCACTGGCTGTACTCACTGGCACACCCGTTAAACAACTGGCACCGTTGAAAACAGACTTACCATTATTGACGCCAAATCCAGAAAAAGCAGAACCTTGGGTGGCAACAGCCCTGCAGAACAACCTAGCACTGCAAGCTTCCATGGCGAAAGCTGATTTTGATCAGGCAGCCATTGGCATTCAACAAGCCGGCTATTTCCCCACCATCAGTGTCACGGGCACCTATTCCGTCGCCAATTCACATGCTGATCCTAATGCAACTGGGCATGTTGAAACTAAACAAGTTGCGGGCAACTTAACCTACGATGTATTCAGCGGTGGCCAAACTTACTTTGGCGTTAAACAAGCCAAGCTCACACATAAAGCAGACACTTATAATATTGAACAAACCAAGCGCGAGACGGTGAATGACATGCGCACAGATTACCTCACCGTGCTCTCTGATATCAGCCGCGTTAAAGCATTGAAGCAAGCGGTTATTTCTGGTGAAAGTTCAATGGCAGCCGCACGTGCAGCTTATTTAGTCGGCACACGTACAATTGTCGATTTACTTCAAGAGCAAAGCACCCTGTTTAACACACAACAGCAATATGCTGATGCCATTTACAGCTACATCGACGATAGTCTAAAAATGAAACAAGTCGCTGGCTTGCTGTCTGCACAGGACATCACCGCGATTAACCAACTGTTAGCTGCAGAAGCACCTGCACAGACCAAACAACAAACGGCGCCAAAATCATGACCCAGACTTTATCTGCGAAAGAAAAACGCAACCTTAAGGCCGCCGCACATAGCCTGAAGCCTGTGATCATGATTGGCGACAAAGGCATCACCGCGGGATTAATTGCTGAAACAGACAGCAGTCTCGAACATCACGAACTGCTGAAAGTCAAAATCGCGCATAATGAAAAAGCCTTACGCCAGGAATTGATCGACGAACTCTGCCAACAAACCGAGGCCACATTGATCAATATGATGGGCAAAATTGCGATTATCTATCGCCAACGGACACAAGATTAATAAAACCCAACGTACCTTTTAGATTGAATTATTTTACAAAATCTAATTAGACTTCAAAAATCTAATTAGATTTTGTAAAATAATTCAATCTAATTTATCAAGTCCTTAGCATGTCACAAAATTTATGGCACTTCCCACGCACAGTACTGGCCCAACAAATCATAGGCATGTTCGATAGTGGCTTATCGAATGCCCTGACATTTTTTGCTCCCAGAAGAATGGGAAAGACTGAATTCCTGTTAAAAGACATCAAACCTTATGCTGAAAAACAGCATTGGCAGACCTTCTATTTTAGTTTCTTAGAGCCTGTCCTAAAAAGGGTATTTTTCTTGTTATGCATTCAAACAGATGCGGATTTTTGGGATGTGCAGTGTCATAATACCTATTTGTCACGTGATATGCAGCACACAAGCCATGGAAAAGGTATACCCGAGTGATTTGACGGATCAGCAAT
>CAZIIK010000091.1:0-16842 GCA_964539235.1 uncultured Gammaproteobacteria bacterium
CCCTGCACATCCCAAAAATCCGCATCTGTTTGAATGCATAACAAGAAAAATACCCATTTTCGGACAGACTCTTAGAGGTTGAAGGCCATTGCGTTGTGCGTATTCTGTTAAGTAAGTTTCAATTGCCTGGCGGAACCAAGATTTTGGTTGATGTTCCGCTTCAAAACAAAATTTGGTAATCGCACCAATAACGTTTTCAAGATAGATAACCGTGTCGAGTCCTGCCTCAGCATACGACTCTTCAGACGCTGCCAACTTTGAGCTTATTTTTAGTCTTTTTGCCCTCTCAGGTAGAAATTCCTCAAAAGGCAATGATGATAAAAAAACGGGGGATTTCCGAAGTGGAATATGACCATCCAACGCTCGACCAAAATCATGGCTTGGACCTTCTTTTGCAACACGCGCAAATTGCTTGCAACCATGACCCAAACGATAACCATCTGCATGACGGAAACACGCAATGAGATCATCGCGCCAGCGTTGTTCTTCTGCTGTTAGTCGAGCATCTAACATAACCCGCCTTCCTTGTGACCTGTGTTTCGTCCTGTCAATGTCTTATCCATTGGCGTTGCGTGTTCTCTCTGCCGTTGTTTCGCCGTATTATTTTTTTCTACGTTCAACGAACTTTTTAGGGCGTTGTTCTATTTTCCTGAAACCGTTACTAACCCGAGTTTTTTGTTATTGGGCATAACGTAACGGTTTCTCCTAGGCCTTAAACTAGAACAGCAACATTAAGACAGTATTAATAATCACACGAATAATTCATTTAAATCGTTACATATTTTACACTTTTTAGATTAAAAATCGGTTAATAAAGTATCTTTATTTCGAAAAACTTAGTTGTCTATTTTATTTTTTTAGGTTTTTTTGTGAGATGAGGTAGTTGTTATTTAGGCATTATCTTGAGTTTAATTAGGAACCGCCCTTCGACAGGCTCAAGGATTTAATATGCGATGACTTCCCTTCGACAGGCTCAGGGGTCTAGTATGCAATGACTATCCTTCGACAAGCTCAGGAACCGCCCTTCGATGGATCAGGAGGCATCCTTTGAACCCATTAAATCGGTGAAAACACCATCATTGATTCAACATGCGCTGTGTGTGGAAACATATCCATCACGCCAGTGGCATCGACTTGATAGCCCTGCTGGCATAATAAAGCCGCATCGCGTGCTAAGGTTGCTGGATTACAGGACACATAGACGATTTTTTGAAACCGCTTATCAGCCAATTGTTCGATAATTTCCTGCGCACCGGCACGTGGTGGATCCAGCAGCAATTTATCATATTCATAGCCCCACCAAGGCTGCTGCTTAATCGGCTCAAACAAATTAGCGGCATAGAATTCGGTGCTCCTGAGGCCATTGCGCTGCGCATTATCACGCGCACGCTGCACCATACGCTCATCGCCTTCAACACCAATGACTTCGCCGGCATGACGCGCTAAAGGCAGTGTGAAATTACCCAAACCACAGAATAAATCTAACACGCGCTCATCAGGCTGTGGCGCGAGCAATTGCATGGCCTGGTCCAACATTTTGCGGTTAATCGCGGGATTCACCTGGGTAAAATCGGTTGGATGAAAATATAAACTGAGATCATAGTGCGGCAGATCATAATGCAATAAAGTCTCAGCTTGTTGTGGATACAAGAGCTCAACAGAGTCTAACCCTTTGGGTTGTAGATAAATCCAAAATTGATGCGCCTCGGCAAAAGCCGTCATGATGTCTAAATCTTCTGCTGTAAATGGCTGCAGATGACGGATAATCAACGCTGTTTGCGCATCCCCCACCGCCACTTCAATTTGCGGGATCTGATCTTTAATACTGAGCTGGTCTAACCATTGACGAAAATCATCAATTTTCAGTCCGATACTGGCGTGCAAAATCTCACACTGATGCATGTCGGTCAAAAAACGCCCATTGGTTTCGCGAAATCCCACCAGAACACCACCTTTCTTGGCAACATGGCGTACCGCCAAGCGTGCTTTATGCCGATAGCCCCAAGGTTCCGCTGTTAACGCAGGCAAATGCTCACCTGGTTCAACCTGCTCTTTGGCCAATAATGCCTGCAGCACCTGCGCCTTATGTTGCACCTGATCAGCACTGCTCATATGTTGCAAACTGCACCCACCACAAAGGCCATATACGGCACACTGAGGTGCAATGCGATTAGGTGCCGGCGTCAGCACTTCTTCGACTTCACCTTCATCAAATTGGCCATGCTTACGCGTCAAGCGAAATGTTACTTTTTCACCTGGCAAAGCCCCACGCACAAAAGTAATTTTGCCATCGATTTCGGCCACACCGCGCCCTTCATGGTTTAAGCGTAAAATATCAGCCTCGATAGGCGCTTGGGGTAAACGTTGGCGACGACGACGCATAGTAGATCCATCACGTTAAATGAAGGCGCGCATGCTACCACACTCCTCCTTGCGTAAAAATAGCAAAATCGCTAGAGTGTTCGCACTTTGAAAAAGCGGATTTTTACACGTCATGAAGCAACCTGGATATGCCCTATTAGAAGTTGAAAAATTACAAGACGGCACACCTTATTATCACCCAGAAAATCAACCCGAGGTGGTGAATTTAGACAGCCCAGCGTTAGACGTTTTAACTGATTTCAAAAGTCGTCCACCCGCTTGCATTTCAGCCGACAAAACCATCCACGAAGCTTTAGCACAAATGAAAATCGAAGGCGTTAAGTCTTTGCTGGTCACTGAAGGCGAAGAAGATATCATTATCGGCTTGATCTCTGCCCGCGATATTCAAGGCGCGCGTCCTGGTATTATTGCGCAGCAAAATGGCATTAATCTATCTGAAGTGACTGTACGTTTAGCCATGATCCCGGTGGAAGATATTTATACCATTAACTTGGAATATCTCAGCAATGCCCGGGTTGGTCATATTGTCCGATTACTCGAAGAAAAACATATCAACTATCTGCTAGTCGTTGAGCATCTGAAATTCGATTCTGGAGAAATTGTCCGCGGTATTTTTTCTGCTTCTCGCATTGGCCGTCAATTGGATGCATTTGTCGGCGGTGATTTAAGCTCAGGCACCTTGGCTGATATCAATAAACGGATATAATAGAACGGTTTATAAGTTTCTAACTCAAATGCTGCTGAAAAAAGCGCTAACGTTAAACAGCATAAGGAATAGCATAATGAGAGAAAAAAACACATAACTTAAGCCCTATTCATCCTGGTGAAATTCTCTTGGAAGAATTTCTAGAGCCCATGGAAATTACACAATATCGATTGGCAAAAGATATTAATGTGCCGCCGAGAAGAATTAATGAAATTGTTCATGGTAAACGTGGTATTACAGCTGATACTGCTCTACGACTCTCCGCTTATTTCAAAACCTCACCAGAATTTTGGGCGAAATTACAAATGCACTACGATATGGATTTAGCCAAACAAAAGATTGCGAAAACACATAAGAACATTCGACCTTGTGCCTGGCTGTCTCAGAATCAACTGAAATTAAAAACCGTTTAGCCACCAATAGGAGAAGTCTCCACACCACTAGCCACTACCAGATCAGGGCCGCCACATGGCGCTACCACGGGATAGATAATGATCTATGGCTAATTTTGATTAGACATATCCTTTATTTTGCCATAAAATTCTTAAAAGAGGTCTTATTTAAGTACTTTAAAATGCATATATTAAGTTATACAGAATTGCGTTCAAATTTAAAAGCGATACTGGATCAAACCATTGATCATCATGAACGTGTGATTATTACGCGCCCAGGTGGTGAACATGTCGTCATGATGCCTCTCAAAGACTATGAAGCTGAGCGTGAAACACAATATTTATTGAGCACAGAAGCCAATCGCCAACACCTTGCACGCTCACTAGAACAGGCAAACACCGGTAAAACTTTGCAGAAAGGTCTACTTGAATTATTCTGAGCTTTACAGAGGTTGCGTGGCAAGATTACTTATATTGGCAACAGCAAGATAAACAAACGTTTAAACGCATTAATCTTCTTATCAAAGCAGCACTGAGAGAACCATTTTCAGGGATCGGGAAACCAGAAGCATTAAAACATGATTTGCAGGGATGCTGGTCCAGACGCATCAACCAGGAACACCGCCTAGTCTACCGTTCAGCAGGAAAAACTCTGTTAATTATATCGGTACGTTATCATTATTAGTGAAAGAAAATATTGCTCTATTTAAAACCTCAATAAACATTTTCCTATGACCTATTTTTAAAACTAGGACGGTCAAACTTTCATTTTGCATCTGACAAATTACACGATAATTTCCAATACGGTAACGCCACAACCCAGCTAAGTTTCCTGTCAAAGCCTTGCCATATTGATAAGGATTAATAGCAAACTATGCAGAATAGTCCTAAAATTTCGTTCTTAATGCAGGTTTACAAGCCTGCTTTATTTCGAGTAACGCTAGCAAGAGATATCTGGGGCATGCCTATCGATAGCTGAAGTTGTGGAAAAAATAAAAACAGACTGACAGTCTTAAAGAAAATGGCTCCCCGAGACGGGCTCGAACCGCCGACCCAGTGATTAACAGTCACTTGCTCTACCAACTGAGCTATCGGGGAACTATCTATACGAACGATTTAAAGTTCGTTCTCTCACTTATCAATGTTACTTGCGAAGTTGGTATCGCAAGCTGTTGCTAAGCATGACCGAAGATCAAGCGAGGGGGATTATACCGAAGATTATGGACAATGCAATGCAGATAAAAAGATTTTTTAACGAGACCTTTTCGTGCTTCTATTATCAGTAAACTTTGGTGTTAACAGCAACCTCAATCACAGCATATAAAGGCCTCTTAACCGCGAACCTTTTCTTTGTGTGCTCAATGCATTTTCTGTAATTCCATGCGTTGTGATTTGCGTAGTTTTGCCTCATTAAACCGATATTTTTCTAATTGCGTTTGTGGGTTCAATGGCGGCACGGCGACTGATTTGCCGTGTTCATCAACGGCAACCATGGTGAAGTAGCAGGTATTAGTATGGCGTTTCTCGCGTGTGAGCAAATTCTCCGCGACCACTTTAATGCCAATTTCCATCGAACTGGTGCCAACGTAATTCACACTGGCATAGAAAGTGACAAGTTCTCCCACCATGATTGGTTTTTTAAACAGCACCTGGTCCACTGATAATGTCACCACATATTGACCGGCATAACGTGCAGCACAGGCGTAAGCGACTTGATCAAGAAAGAGCATTAAGTGACCACCATGTACATGGCCGGAAAAATTGGCAGCCTGCGGCGGCATAATTTCCGACATCACTAAGCTAGTATTCGTATCCTGTTCGTTCATAAGTCTGCAATAATCCTGAGTTCTTTTTGAATGCAAGCAAAATAGTACAAACACGCTGTAATCGCTAACAACTGCTCACTGTTCAAACTCGACTTCCATTCATGAATGCGCAAAGGTGCTGGCATCACCTTATCTGCACAGCTATTCAATTGCCCGTCCTGTCCAGAAGACAGTGTCGCAGCGTGTTCGATCGTCCGTGCAAACTGTTGCTTGAGCGCATCACATTGCTGAGTCCAGCTGGCCAAAAGTGCTTCCGGTAATTTGGTTTCATGCAACTGATAAGCCGCTGAACACAGGCTGGTGACATAGCCAATTAAAATATCTACATGACGCAATGCTTGATTCAACTGGCGCCGCCTTTTCTTACGTAGAAACACTTCATACTGGGCATGTGCTAAATGATTTCGCAAGGCAGCGTTATGCTCGCCAATTTCATTTAAGCGGCGCACATATATGGCACCTGGCAAAGTACCCGCAAAACTTACTGCTAAGAAATCTGCCAAGATTGATTGAATTTCTGTTAAGAATCCTGGTAACTGTTTGCCGACATGGTGTTCAGAGCGCTCGGGGAAACAGACTGCAGAAACAACAATGGCAATGGTACAGGCAATAGATACTGCCAAAATACGCTCGCCGAGCATGGTTATATCCCATTTCATCAACGTGCCAAAAATGAAGACAACAAAAATAGAAATCCAAAATACACTGATCGTGTAAGACGTCGTAATCCAATACAAACCCAAGAATAAGGTGATAAATGCAATTAAAACATTCAGCCATAATAGGTTCGGCAAGAGCATATACAGCACCGTTCCAATTGCGCAACCAATGATCGTCATACTTAAGCGTCGGCTCGCTTTATAAATGCTTTCCCCTAATGCTGGCGCAATGACCAATAACACCGTCAAAATTGCCCAGTAGTCGCGTGGAACATGCAGCCAAAAACACACAGCTAAGGTTAAAATCATCGCAATGGCCGCACGCAGGCCCAAGCGGAATTTAGGACATTGCATTAAGTTCATCACGTTTCACCAATATTGCATGCATATCTTCAAAGCGCCGCAGCAAACGCTGCAATGCAAAGATAATGTTATAAAAATGCTGCACTTCCGCCGCATCATCCGCCAATGTTTCTAGCCAACCATCATGATATAGGCGATCAATACCGTGCTGCACAGCTTGAAAATCAATGGTCTTAATCACGGTGGCTTGTGCTCGGTGTGCCGCTGCTAACTGAATAGCAATCTGACTCAAAGCAGATAAATGAGGTAGCAAGGGTTTCAACACACACTGCTCGGCATTCAACGTACTCAACTGGCAAAAGCTTTCTCGTAATACTGCCAATAATTTAGTGGCTGCATATAACTTAACCGTGAGTGTTTGATAAATCTCCTGACGCGCAGGGGCCATTTGTAAATAATCGAGCAAACGCATTAATTCCGTGGTACGCACTATGCCGTTCTTGACCTGGGGTGCTAATGCGACAAATGCCATCCTGCGGTCATGTCGACGAATGGTTACGCAAAATTTATCCAACATTTCATGCAAATACGTAAAGCTTTGATAGGCATAATGCCGGGCCACCTGGCGTGGTTGATCTGGCCAAATCCACACGTAAGTTACAAAAGCCACCCCTGCCGACAGCAACATCAGCACCGCCAGCATCAACATGGTGTAAAAATGACCCAATGGTAAAAATAAAGCCAGAATATAAAACAGTCCCGCAAATACCGGTAACATGCGATAACGTTCACCAAAACGGCTGACATAGAACACCGCAAAGGTTAGTAAAATCAGCACCCAGGCCCCAAAGCCTTGAAAATGTTTTAAACCACTGCCTAACAACACTGCTATCGTGAATGAAAACCCAGCCAATAAAATGGTCCACTTACGTTGAACTCGCAGCTCAGCATGATGACAAACATACATCATAGATGCCGCCAAACCGGCAATAAATAAAGGCCTTGGCGGCAAAAAATACATGCCAATGATCAGCACAATTAATGTCACTAAAATCGCCTTGCTCGCTAGGCGTAAACGGATTAGACCCGGGTCAATGGATATGTAATACTGCCGAAAATTTTGCATACGCAGATCGCGATTCAAATTTGATGGACCATATTAGCATTACCGGCATCCATGCCAAGACCTTAATCGGCGTTTATGACTGGGAACGCACAGAACAGCGTCCAATTGTGATTGACCTGGTGTTACACCAACCTTTAGCGCAATCGGGGCAATCCGATCAATTGGCAGATACACTGGACTATGCAGCAGTTGTGGAATGGGTCAAAGCACAAGCCAGTAATAGTCAATATGAATTGCTCGAGGCCTTGGCTGAGCATTTAGCCCAAGGCATTCTGCAAACATATTCCACCGTCCAAAAACTGACACTGACCCTGCATAAACCCGATGTTTTGCCAGGCGTTGATGATATTGCGATTTGCATCCAACGCCCATGACACCAACCACTTTTCCTACACCTTCGAATGATGCCATTCGGCACAGCCTGAAATTGATTCAGCACATCATCGCAGAAATTGAAGCTGCTGGTGGTTGGATCTCTTTCTATGATTACATGAACATGGCGTTGTATGAGCCTGGTCTTGGTTACTATGCCGCTGGTAGTCATAAGATTGGTGCAGAAGGTGACTTCACCACGGCCCCAGAATCTTCGCCTTTATTTGGGCAGTGCATAGGACATTTCTGTGCCAAACAACTGAACCAATATCAAAACCCCATTATTTTTGAACTCGGTGCTGGCACCGGTGCACTGTGCATTTCTGTCCTGCAGTATTTGGCTCAACACAATGCCCTGCCGACAGCCTATTGGATTTTGGAACCTAGCCCTGACCTTAGAATGCGCCAACAAGCCAACATCCAAGCTGCCCTGCCTGAACTCTCGACACACGTTGTTTGGTTGGATCAGCTACCCACTCAATCTTTCGATGGCATCATCTTAGCGAATGAAGTTCTAGACGCTTTACCGATCGAACGTTTTCAAGTATCAACGACTGGCATTTCAACATGGGGCGTTGGATTTGATGGCCAACGCTTTTATCAAACCACGCAGCCTACAGCACCTAAATCAGCGTTATATCAAGCAGTAAAACCTTTGCAGCAGCATTACGCTGACAGTTGGTCATTGCCTTACACATCGGAAGTCTCATTGGCGATAAAACCCTGGTTGGCATCGATCTGTGAACCTTTGGTACGAGGGCAAATTCTGTTGATTGATTATGGCTACGAAGCCGATGAGTCTTACCATCCAGAACGGTATGACGGAACATTGATGTGCTATTACCGCCATCAAGTGCACAGCGATCCACTGATGTATCCGGGTTTGCAAGATATTACGGCACATGTTGATTTTACAGCTGTGGCCAATTCAGCCTCACAACTCGGCTTAGACATACTGACCTATTCCACTCAAAGCCACTTTTTACTGGCACACAATTTATTACAACTGGCAGAAAACCAATTACAGGCTGAACAGCAGATTCGCCACCTAACCCATCCGAATTACTTTGGTGATGTGTTCAAGGTATTACAATTAGCTAAGTGAGACGCTTTGCATAATCCGCTTATCGGCAAATTCCGGTGTCAAAAAACACGTGAGATTCGAAAGCATAATTCATCTTCCCAAGCGCCGATGAATTCGGTATAGTGCGCCCAAAATCTGACAGACATCTGAGGTCAAGTGGACGTCAGTTGCCCGAACTGTTGCATTAAGCACCCCAAAGTTTCGCCTAACCAACAGTCTATTTCTCTATTTCCCCAGCTTATTCACGCATCGTATCCTGCATCCGCAATGTTGCCGTGCCTGGATTATGCCATTCATTTTACTGATAAGAGGATATTATCTTGAGTACACAAGAGGCTTTAGCTGCGCTAGATCATGCAAAACTGAGCAAGGCGCATTGGAAGGTTTGGTTTCTATCTGCTATGGGTATTTTCTTAGATGGCTTTGATTTGTTCATCATTGCCATTGCCTTGCCTTTTATTATGCGCGCCTTTCACCCCTCGCCGTTAATGGCAGGGTTGATCGTCTCAGCTGCACCCATTGGTTGTATTTTTGGCGCTTCGGTATTCGGTCGTCTAACCGACCGTTTAGGCCGTAAAACCATTCTACTGCTCGACTTATTATTCTTCGTTATTTTTGCTGGCATGACAGCATTTGCCTGGAGTGTAACCGCATTAATCGTGTTCCGTTTTCTACTGGGCATCGGTATTGGCGCAGACTACCCTGTGAGTTCAACCTATATCACTGAAAATATGCCCAAAAAACTCCGCGGACGCATGTTAATCAGCGGCTTTGGTTTCCAAGCTTTAGGTTTATTAGCTGCAGCCGGCGTGGGCATTGCTATTCTCATGCTACACCCAGATACAAATGCATGGCGTTGGATGCTCGGTATTGCTGTTGTGCCAGCCATCATCATTTTACTGTTTCGCCTGACGTTACCAGAAAGCACACGCTGGTTAATCCACAAAGGTAAGCAAGAGAAAGCGGCTGAAGTCACCGCCAAAATGACCGGGCGCAAAATCAAGTTAGATGCATTAAAAGCCTCAGAAGCAGCGTCTTTTCTCGACCTATTCAAACCTCGCTATCTACGCCGAACCATTTTAACAGCCGGCAGCTGGTTTATTATGGACGTCGCCTTTTATGGCATTAAATTTTTTATTCCGGTTATTTTGGCCGCGATGGCTTTCACACACAATGGTGACTTTATCAGCAAAGATATTACCGCCACCAAAGGCGCTGCTTTTCTCGATATTTTCTTGGTGCTCGGTATTTTTCTCGCGATTTGGTTAGTGGATCGTTGGGGGCGTATTAAATTGCAAAGCATCGGCTTTTTGGGCATGGCGATTGGCTTTTTCATGATTGCCAGCTCTGCTGTATTCCATGACCACACGGTGCATGTAGTCATGTTGTTTGCTGGATTTATTTTATTTAATTTGACCGTCAACATGGGCCCAAACCCGATTACTTTTCTGTTGCCCGCTGAATTATTCCCAACGCATATCCGTGCGACAGGTCATGGTTTTGCGGCAGCCTGCGGTAAAGTGGGTGCTGCATTTGGTGGCATTCTGATTCCTTACCTGATTGCGACCATCCACATCCCATCCACCATGCTGGTAATCGGTATTTTTTGTTTGTTTGGTTTTCTGCTGACAGCTGTCATGGGCTATGAAACATCGGGCAAGTCATTGGACGAAATCGGTGAAATTCAAACCAGCATGACTGAAGCTGAAGTCGCACTCTTACATGTACAGCGCGATATTCGTCGCTTGAACAATGATATTTCACGGGTTGAGTCGGCCTTATCGCTGGCAGTGCGCGCTTTGCGACAACAGCGTGATAAATAGTATGATGTGAGCCAATCAATTTATCGGCATTCACTCACTTGCACAGCGTTTCATTTGTCCTGCAACCCGAAGATAATCAACGACTTAATGATCTATGTGGTCAATTAAGTGAAAATCTTCGTCAAATAGAACGACACTTAGCTGTCGAAGTCGGCAATCGGGGTCATGCTTTTAAAATTATTGGCCCCGCCGATAGCACTGAAAAAGCCGCACAATTAATCCAAGATCTTTATGCTTTAACGGCTACACGTCGACCTGACAAAAAAGATTTAACGGTCATGTTTCAGGCGGTTTCCAATCAACAAGAATCGGATAATGCAGCAACACCAGCAGAAATTATTCTGAAAACTAGCACTTCTGAGATTCGCCCCCGCGGCGCTAACCAAAGACGTTATCTACAACGAATGGAAAAAAACGATATCAGTTTTGGTATTGGGCCTGCTGGTACCGGCAAAACTTTTCTCGCAGTTGCATCCGCCGTTGCAGCATTTGAAGCCTCCCGTGTGCAGCGCATTATTTTGGTGCGCCCTGCCGTAGAAGCCGGTGAAAATCTAGGCTTCTTACCTGGCGATTTATCACAAAAGGTAGACCCTTATTTACGTCCGATGTATGACGCACTCTACGAACTAATGGGTGTAGATAAAGTGTTAAAACTGATGGAAAAACAAATTATTGAAGTTGCACCGCTCGCATTTATGCGTGGTCGCAGCTTGAATGATGCCTTTATCTTGCTAGATGAAGGACAAAATACCACCCGGGAACAGATGAAAATGTTTCTGACTCGCTTAGGCTTCAACTCTAAAGCGATCGTGACGGGTGATATCACACAAGTTGATTTACCACATAGCAAAAAATCCGGTTTACGCCATGTCATTAATATTTTGCAAAATGTACCTGGCGTAAGCTTTACCTTTTTTAATCATCACGATGTGGTCAGGCATAGTCTGGTCCAAAAAATCGTGGGGGCATATGAGGCGTTCGATGATGAATCAACCTAACATTTATATACAACGAGCCAACGATCTAACCGATCTTCAGATACCTGCAGATGCAGATTTAATCGCATGGTCCACTCTTGCATTACCCCCTTGCACACTATCCAAAGAAGTCACGATTCGGATTATTTCACCACTGGAAAGCCAAACCCTAAATGACAATTACCGCAAACAAAATAAACCGACCAATGTACTGGCATTTCCGATTAATTTACCGGAAGAATTCGCGCCACCCACATTAGGTGATTTGGCTATCTGTGCAGAAATCGTCAATCAAGAAGCCAATGAGCAAAACAAAACTTTAGATGCACATTGGGCACATATGGTGATTCATGGGACTTTGCACTTAATTGGCTATGACCATATCGAACCGACTGATGCCATTGAAATGGAAGCAAAAGAAACCACGCTATTGGCAAAATTAGGTTGCCCCAACCCCTATGAAGGAGTGCGATATCATTCATGAGCACGGATCCAGCAGAACCTCAAGCTTCTTGGTTAGAACGCTTAAGCCAGCCGTTTCAAAGCCGACCCCATTCACAAAAAGCATTGCTTAATATTTTACGTTCAGCTGCACATGATGAGTTGCTGGATAAAGAAGCCCTAGAAATGATGGAGGGTGTATTGAATGTCGCAAAGTTACGAGTGCGCGACATCATGATTCCACGGGCACAAATGGTTTATGTGGAACAAAACCAACCACCTGAGGTTTTTTTGCCCCTGATTACGGAATCGTCGCACTCACGTTTCCCCGTCATGGGCGATGACCCGGATGATGTCGTCGGCATTTTGCTGGCGAAAGATCTGCTCAAACACCATATTCAGCACCCTAATGAACCACTGGCCTTAAATAAGTCATTGCTACGACCGCCGGTATTTGTACCTGAGAGCAAGCATATTAACGCCCTGCTGCGTGAGTTTCGTGCCAGCCATAATCATTTGGCTATTGTGGTGGATGAATATGGTGGTATTTCTGGCGTGGTCACGATCGAAGATGTCCTAGAAGAAATCGTCGGTGAAATTGAAGACGAATATGACACGGAAGAAATTGAGTATATTCAAACCATTGATGACAGCCACTTTTTGATTCATGCCTTAACCCCGATTGAGTTATTCAATACCCGCTTCAATACCGCGTTTTCTGACCAGCAAGTCGATACCATGGGTGGGCTGGTGATGCAGACCCTAGAGTGTGTGCCTAAAGTCGACGACACACTGGAACTAGAAGGCTGGCATTTCACAGTCGTGAAAGCAGATAACCGCCGCATCAAAATGTTAAGTTTGGACCTTACATGAATACACGACAGAAAAACCGAATCTTCCAAGGCTTAATCGATATACTTTGCCTGGCATTAGGTGCAGGCTTAGTCCTAGCTTTTGCGCCTTTCCACTGGGGCGTAATGGCATTAATCGCACCTGCTGCAGCGACTTATATTTGGCTACGCAGCCCAAGCCTTAAACGTGCAGTATGGCGTGGATTGCTCTTCGGTGTTGGTGAGTTTGGCTTTGGTGTATCTTGGATTTATGTCAGCATTGCACGCTATGGCAATACTGAAATTTGGGTAGCCGTGTTATGCACGGCATTGTTTGTACTGGCCAATTCACTCTGTCCTATCGTAGCGGCTTATGTCTTAAAACGCTTCTGCCGCCCCAAAGCATTGTCCACTTATTTATTAGCTTTTCCTCTGGTTTGGACTGTGATTGAAATCATCCAAGGCATGGTGGTTTTAGGAGGTTTCACATGGTTATTATTGGGTTATAGTCAAACCCATACCTTTCTCAGCGGCTACGCACCCTTACTCGGCATTTATGGTGTATCGTTTATCGTCTGTTTGGCTGCTGGTAGTTTTATTGGCCTCTGGTTAGCCAATGGCTGGCGCCAACTGGGTTGTTTTGTTTTACTCTTTGGCCTGGTGTTATATGGTTATGGGTTAAACCATCTCCATTGGACTCAACGCTTTGGCAAACGCGTTAATGTCACTTTAGTCCAAGGCAATATCCCACAGAATCTAAAATGGAACCCTGGCCTGCTAAGCCAAATATTGCAACGCTATTGGCACTTGAGTCTACCTGCACTGTCTGACCACTTGGTTTTCTGGCCAGAAAATGCAATCCCGGTATTTCCACAACAGGTCCCAGCTTTTTTCCGCAGCTTGAATCAGCAAGTTAGTAATCATAATGCAGCCTTGCTGACCGGCTTACCGATTTATCACGCCAATACTCGGCAATATTTTAATGGTGCGCGTGTTTTTGGGCTTGGGCATGGCACATACCTCAAATACCAATTAGTACCCTTTGGTGAATACGTACCTTTTGCAACATTTTTCGGCAAAGCACTACAGTTCTTGCATGTTCCCATGTCAAATTTTAGTGCCGGACCTGCTGTACCTAAGCTCATCAAAATGAAAGGTCATGCAGTGGATGTGTTTATCTGCTATGAAATTGCGTTTTCACGTAATGTCAGACGCGTGGTTAGTCATATTAATCCAAGCTTTATCGCTGTACTCAGCGATGATGGCTGGTTTGGCCACTCTTTTGGCCCATTCCAACAGACACAAATCAGTCAAATGGAAGCACTGGCAACCGGCAAATACGTGGTTACAGCCACGAATAATGGCGTCACAGCGATTATTAATAACCAAGGCGAAATCATTAAAACAGCCAAACCTTTTCAAACAGCTGTTCTTACCGGCAAAGTCGAGCTCAGACGTGGTGAAACACCTTGGGTACGTTATGGCTTCTGGCCGCTGGGATTACTGCTACTGTTATGGCTATGTTGGTTGGCTGTCTTGCAGTGGCCGAAAGGACCTGAGTCATCATAATCATCACTGATCCCGACTGATCAGTACCGAATACAATAGAAAAACCCAGCAATTAAAACGAAGCTAATCAGCATCAACGCAATCAATATCTGTCTTGCTCACCTCAAGTGAATCAGGCCCAAATAAATCCCGACTAATTTAACATGGTTGGAAAAATAGTCTTGACTGTTTTGCCAACCATGTTAAATTGGTCGAAACTCTAAGCTAGGTATACTGGGGATAAGACTATGAAACGCCTTTACCAAAATATTGCACAACAACATTTTTCAGAGAACCGACAAATGTTGTTTTTCGCAGGCCCTAGGCAAGTGGGTAAAACAACGATTGGGCAATCACTACAAGCGCTTTATGACCAGTCTTATTATCTCAATTGGGACCTTGATCGGGATAGAAAGCTGTTGCTTGCAGGCAACAGTGCGTTAGCTGAGTCATGCATGCTGACCTCTTTATCAACAAAAAACACATTGCTCATCTTGGGTGAGATCCATAAATATGGACGCTGGAAAAACTTATTAAAAGGTTTCTTTGATGCCTATGGAAACACAACATATATCTGTGTGACAGGCAGTGCCAGGCTAGATGTGTTTCGCAAAGGCTCTGATAGCTTATTGGGGCGTTACTTCCCTTATCGTGTTCATCCTTTATCTGTGCGGGAGCTTATCTCTGATACGATACCTGAGCAGCTATATTCCCCGCCTACATTATTGGATGATGATCAATTTCTAGCATTGCTGAAGTTTGGGGGATTTCCAGAACCTTTTACGCGACAGCACACTCGTTTTTCACGACAGTGGAACCGTATGCGTGAAAATTTATTATTTAAAGAAGACATTCGTGGCCTTACACAGGTTCAAGACATTGCGCTTATCCAAATGCTGGCAACTTTGTTAAAAGCTCAAGCAGGTCAGCTATTGAATATGAGTCAGCTCGCCAAAAAACTCCAAGTTTCAGTCAATACCGTCAAACGTTGGTTAACTACTTTAACTGCTTTTTACTATTGCTATAGTGTCAGACCATGGACACAGAATATAACCAGCAGTTTATTAAAAGAGCCCAAAGTATACCTGTGGAATTGGGCTGATGTGGAAGATCCTGGCGCCCGAGCTGAGAATTTTATAGCATCTCATTTACTCAAAGCTATTCATTACTGGAATGATGCTGGCCTAGGCGATTTTGAACTCTACTTCTTAAGAACTAAAGACGGCAAGGAAGTAGATTTTCTGGTCACAAAATCTAACCAACCCTGGTTCTTGGTTGAAGTAAAATGTAGCGAAAATCGCAGGATCAATTCCGCACTATATGATTTTCAACAACAAACTGGTGCAAAGCATGCATTTCAAGTGGTTATTGATATGCCATATGTTGAACGCTGCTGTTTTGAAATCACACACCCCATAATCGTACCTGCAAAAACCTTTTTATCTCAGTTGGTTTAGATAATTATTAGTCTAATTCCATCCACCAAGGATCACCTAAAAGTGATTCCGATTGCGTAGTGCTAGATACAGGTGAAGGACGTTCTGCCCCCGGAGGCAAATCAGTAAGCAGAAGCGCACTGCGTCTGGGTGTTATATAAAGTTCAGTACCAGAATCTAATACCAAGGCATCATGACCGGGTCGTCTAACAATAGACTGGCTTAAAAGCATTGCACATATACGGAGCAACACTAACAAAACCTCAGCTATTCCCATACTAGCTAATGGTCGATCAGTAACGATTGCAGCTTCACCCTGTAACGGATCAATAACCTCTCCACTCGCTTCAATTTCTGCTATTCTGCTTAAGTTATATGCTGATAAATCATCTGCAACTCTTGGGTTTCTAACATAGAATAAAACTATAATACATGATTTTGGGTAGCCCGGATTTTGTGCACGAAATGCTTGTTCACGCCTCACTTTTTCGCGATAGAAGACACCATAGGTAACACCGACCGAATCTAAATGCCCATAATTCGCTGCTCCATAGGTACCAATCAAGTTACTCAGCCTTATCCGACCAGTTTGAGCGTGCAGCATAATTCTTTTAAATCGACTGTTAGTTCCACGCATTTCAACTGCTATACCAGTATTTGCAAGAATATTCCGAGCATCCTCAGCTTGTGCAGATACATAACGTGAATCAAAACAAATAGATGCTTTAGCTGAATCCACAATGTAAGACTTCGCAACTAAAGAATCGATACTGTTGCTTAACTCTTAATTTGCTGTAATTTGTGCACACGCTGCAGTTTTAATACCCTCAGCTGTTTTGCCCCAAAGTGTAATCAATGTAATGGTCAAGTAAAACTGTAGAGAATTTAAGCCACTTTTTTAAACTCCAGTGCTTTTAGATGTGGAGTTAAATATCCA
>CAZIIK010000092.1:0-3265 GCA_964539235.1 uncultured Gammaproteobacteria bacterium
CGCTTTCACCAAGCGCTTAATTATCAAAAACCCATGCAGGTGTATTGGGAGAGCATACAAGGAATGAATATGAAAGCAGCTTAGAAAAGAAAAATAGGAGCACTTCCTCAATAACCTGTCTAGACAACAGAGGCACTAAAAAGCTTGTTGCAATAACTGTTCCATGTTCATGTTTGCAGGACAACCATCTTCTCCTGGCACACAGTGCAGCATCACACCACTGTTTTTGAATGTACCTAAGTAGGCATCGCCATCAGTCGTGCCACTTTTCTCAGCAGCATTGGCGTAAACATCGAGATAACTCCAGTTTTGTGCTGTGGATGAGAATGGCATCACTGGCTTAAACCACAAACCCGACTGTTTAACTGCATCCAGAAAGCTCAGTTTGAATTCAGGATTAAATGTCTCACGTGACAGAGCAAAATAAGTACTAATGCCTGTGGTCGTATCAGCCAGGTTGATATTACAGTAGTTGCTCGGCGCTGGGTGTAGATGATGCTCATCCTGCACCTTATAGCTTTCACAGTTGATGTCTTGAGCAGCGCCTGGTTTATACGAGCGTGTAATATAGGTTTGCAGAGCGGCAGTATCTTTAGGCGCTAGCGTATCCTGAAATTGCGAATCATTTTTCACATAACGTGAAACACCGACGTCATACATCGATGGCAACACAACTCTCAATGGGCCCAAGGCCACATCTTGCGTAAAAGTAAATTGCGCCGCAAAACCAAAATCACTGATAGATAAGCCTTTGGACGCCGCATAAGCCGCTAACAACCGATAAAACTGGCTCTGACCAGGCGAGTTATCACCTGATTCTAAATCGAATGAAATACCCGAAATAATGGACCCGTGCTGCTGATTAAACGCAACAATAGGATCAACCACTTGATGCACTAAATAGTGCATCTGCTGCGCACTATAATTAGGCACAGCCGCTTTGACAGTATTACTCATTTCATAGGTCAAAGAAATTTTTGCCCCACTCATAGCCAAATTTTCTAATTCCAGTGTCAACGGCGTTGGCGTTAACTGGCCACGCTTAACCACTGCAAAAGAAGTGTTCACTAAGTTCGGCTTACCTTTATAAGGCCCAGAGGTCAACGTATGCCAATAAGGCGCACCAATATAATCTAAGTAACCGGCATCAAATAAAATGGTTTTAACCCGTCTTGGATTACTCACGTCAGGATAGCGATCATCGTATTCGGCAATATCTTGGGAAAAGGCATAAGCCTCAGCAATTTTAGTCGCACCGGCACTACACGCATAATTCGATGCGGTGCCTGAAACGGTCACGGCAAGGGTTGCGCCTGACGACACCACAAAGGCACCTGAATGAATCGGGAATGTCGTATTGCCAGCGCATAATGTATCACCTGCCCAAGCTTTATCAGTATTCGCCGTCACAATCTTAAAGTTAGCCGTACCGTTTGAACTTTCAGCTGCCGCATTGATCCGCTGATACGGTGCAATTGCAACGGCTTTTGCTGGATCACTACTGCTCTTCATACCTGATACGTACAACGTTGCCGCGGTGTCATTAAAGATTTCCATATTGGCAGAGGTCAACGCCATAGCAGAAAGGCTAACACCACACGCTAAAGCGGCTAGAGAAATTGTCTGTATAAGTTGCTTCATTGTGTCCACCTCTTAAATATATACGTAGATGCTGTTACCCATATGATTGCGCAAAAATGGGTTGTTACGTGGATCTGCTTTACCAACATAAATCGTCTGAGTCGCAACCTCTGTATTGGTATACTGATCGCCTACCTTAATGTGGTAGAGCGCATCAATCGTGACCTCGTAAAGATTGCCTTTGGCATCTGGAGAGTTTGATAAGAAAGTTAACTGACCCGTTTTATTATTCAGTTGAAATGGTCCGGATTGTTGTAGATCCACCCCGACCTCTTTTGCGGTATAAGCAACCGGTTGCCCAGAGGTATCCGCAACACTTAAGTTTAATACTGGTGCTAAATCTGCGGGATTCGTCAACAAGCCAGAACCTTTATCGGTTAACCACTGGCGATAGTATTCCCGCGTACCGACATGGAAAAGTAATATACGTGATGGCTATTGAGATCAAACAGGGCTGGGATGTTTAAATCTTTCAGCTGTGTCTTGCCATACTGAATTGGATTTTTCACATCCGTTGGATCTTGTAACTGGCTTTCTGCCGCCAAATCTAATTCAGCAATCGTTTTGGCCCTAATGCCTTGATACACATAAAGTGTGATGTTTTGGGTTTGCACCGGTTGTTTCGGCACAGCCAAATGCACCGGCACCTGACACAACATCAGATCTTGATGACCCGGTGTGACCTGGCAGCCTGCGGTTTTCTGCAAATTGGCAAATAAATTTTTACTCGCTAATACAGGTCCCTGCACCACAACACGGTCTCTGTATTGCTTGTGTGTGCCTGAACCACTGTAAGTCTCTTGCAAACGCAATACACCCTCAGGACCACAAAGCAAAGAATTAGCCGTACAAACTTGGCTAGAAAAAGAAAATTGGCCTGCCGTATTGGGAAAGTACGCCGTGTATTTACCTTGGTTAGCGTTATAGGTAAATGCATTGTTATTGAGGATTAATAATGGAAGCGTTCCATTACTGAAATAATTTTCACCGATATTTAATTGACGTGCTGGCATCGCATAAAAAACCGGCTTGCCACTGGTAGGGATACCATTAGGTGCAATCGAACAAGTTTTTTGCCCAACGGACAAACGAATACCACCTTGAGTCGGCATATGCGCAGCCATTTGACCTGACTTATCTAATGCCCAACCACTCGCTGAAACAGAACAATTCGTTTTAGCTGTGTAGAAGTATTCAGCGCCTGCTGTGTTATCACTCTGGATCAGCAAATTTTTTTGATTGGCTGGCAAAGTGTACTGACACCCGACAACTTGGGTTTTGTAGCGATTAAAAATCTTAGTCGGCGTCACACCACCAGCCGTTGGACAGTAGACAGTTTTGCCAGCAGAAACAACTGAAATGGCTGGTTCAGCTGTGAACGTTACCGTCGCATTCTGATTTGTATTCGAAGCAGTAATAGTATAACCCATCACTAAACAGGGTAATACGCCTAAACTAAAAGCAAGAAATGCCCGCATAATTGGAGTTAATGTCAAACCTGGTGTATGGGATGGTTAAGCGGCCTTCCTGTTTATCTGTTCACTAACCAATTCTCCATCTTTGAATTCTACATTGTCGGCGACCAATGTTAAAAACTTAAATCCCCTGATTTTTCTCCAGCGTT
>CAZIIK010000093.1:0-2752 GCA_964539235.1 uncultured Gammaproteobacteria bacterium
AACGCTGGAGAAAAATCAGGGGATTTAAGTTTTTAACATTGGTCGCCGACAATGTAGAATTCAAAGATGGAGAATTGGTTAGTGAACAGATAAACAGGAAGGCCGCTTAACCATCCCATACACCAGATTTGACATTAACTCAGATATCAAATGGGTACTCATTGATGAAGTGCAAAAAGTACCCACCCTACTGGATGTCGTACACGCACTGATTGAGAAGACAGACATCCATTTTGTCTTAACAGGATCATCGGCACGCAAACTTAAGCATGGTCACGCTAACATGCTAGCAGGCCGAGCCTTTGTCAGAGATTTATACCCATTTTCATATATAGAACTGGATGATGAATTCGATCTCAATACAGCACTGCAATTTGGCATGTTGCCTAAAATCCACCAACTCAAAAATGATGCATCACGCCAAGATTTCCTAAGAGCTTATACCCACGTTTATCTCAAAGAGGAAGTTTGGGCAGAACATTTGATCCGCAAACTCGAACCATTTCAACGTTTTTTAGAAGTCGCTGCCCAAGTGAATGGCACACCTCTCAATTACGCCAATATTGCCCGTGATGTCGGTGTCACTGACAATACAATTGCAGAATACTTTTCCATTCTAGAAGATGCTTTAATCGGGTTTACCTTACCTGCTTTTCGACACTCATTTCGCAAACGCTTAAGCCAGCGTGGAAGATTTTATTTCTTTGACGTCGGTATTGTACGTGCACTCTGCAATACCCTAACCATCCCGCTTGTCGAACATACATATGATTATGGTAATACTTTCGAGCACTTCATCATTTTGGAATGCTTAAAGCTTGGCAAAACTTTTTACCCTGATCTCCGGTATTCACATCTTAGATCAAATGATGGTTTCGAGATTGATTTGGTTGTTGAACGACCTGGCAAACAGCTACTACTCGTTGAAATCAAAAGCGGAACTGAAGTGACAGATACTGACCTGCCACATTTAGAAAAAGCTGCCCGAGAACTCGATGCTGAATGTATCTGTCTCGCCAATATTGCCAGAGCACGTAAATATGAAAACTTGACCATCTACCCGTAGAAAATGGGCCTAAAGATGTTCTTTACCAACGCAGCTTGTTAAATGGTATAGTCACCCGTTCATTAACGGCCAACACCGGACTCATGAGCAATAACACCCACTGGTTACGACCCCTCGGCGATACAGACTTAACGGTTTCTGCACTTGGACTTGGCACCGTCAAATTCGGTCGCAATCAAAGCATGAAATACCCTGCACATTTTGAACTACCTGACGATGACACTATCCGCAACTTACTGGCGATGGCACGCGACCATGGCATTAATCTCATAGATACTGCACCGGCATACGGCTCGAGTGAAACCCGACTGGGAGAACTGTTAACCGGGCCACGCACCGATTGGATTATTGCCTCTAAAGCAGGTGAACAATTCGACGGCCAGCAGTCCAGTTTTGATTTCTCGCCAGAACACATTCGACACAGCGTACACAACAGTCTGAAGCGTTTAAAAACCGATTATTTAGATATCTTGCTAATTCATTCAGATGGCAATGACCAAAAAATTATCGAAGAAGACGGCGTATTCGACACATTAAACACCCTAAAACAGGCAGGTCTGATCCGCGCCGGTGGCATGTCAACAAAAACCGTTGCCGGCGGCCTCAAAACCCTCGCGCAATCAGATATCGCCATGGTGACTTATTATCCTGGCTATACGGATGAAGTATCTGTATTAGATGCAGCCGCACAACACCAAAAAGGTATCTTCATCAAAAAAGGCTTGGCCAGCGGACATCTGGAGCATGAGTCAGACTCAGCCGACCCAATTACCACTGCCATGCAATTTGTCCTGGGCCACCCGGGCGTGAGTAGTTTAATCACCGGCACCATTAATCCTCAACATTTGGCTCATAATATTGCGGCTGCACGCAGTGTGCTGGATTCTTCCGACATACCTATGGACTAATGCTGCCATAGGCCAATTGTGCTTCGATGCTGGCTGAGTAAAATCGGCTAAGCCATTCTTGGCGAAAAGCCACCAGTCTCAGCTCATATAAATTATTCAAAACACGTGAAACTTGTGTTTGCGCTTTACCCACATGCTCAGCCAATTCCGAAACTGACACAGGCCCTTCGGTTACAACAGATTGCAAAATATGCGTCTCAGTCTGAGATAATCGATGACGCTTGACTCGTTGCTCACCCAGCTCCTTAACTGCTGGTTTCGCCATGTCTAGACTAATGCATTCTGTTAATTCACCGAGCTTGAACACATTAAACAACCTATTAAGCAAACCAAAAATGTATCTTAATCGACCTTTAGTGACGGCAAATAGATACAACCAAACATCTGCATCTACTGGCAATTGCACACTGTTATTGGCGCGGAAATAGGTGATGCGCTTTTCAATGAGCTGCATATATTCAGAACTCGACAAAGGCGTAATTTCAATATCACAGCCAACGATATCATCCAAACGATCTATTTTTTGCGCAATAAATTGACGTAGTTGTGTATCACCAACCCATAACCAACTGCTGCCAGGCAACTGTAAGTAATCACGCATTACATTCAATAACATTGTCAAATGCTGTTCATCCTGAGATGCTGTCCGAAAATGGGTATTTTTCTTGTTATGCATTCAAACAGATGCGGATTTTTGGGATGTGCAGGGTCATAATACCGATTTGTCACGTGATATGCAGCACACAAGCCATGGAAAAGGTATACCCGAGTGATTTGA
>CAZIIK010000094.1:0-8490 GCA_964539235.1 uncultured Gammaproteobacteria bacterium
TGCATGAAAATTAGTCTTTTTGGCTTGTGATGATCAAATTTGCATCAAAAATCCAAATGTAGAGTGCATTACGGTAGCATGCTGAAAAATGCCTTTAACAAAGGCTTGGCCGAAGGCAGAAGCTTCTCGGGTACCCTCTGAATTGTATATTGAATCAAGTACACTTATTTCTTGGCTGCGGCCAATAATAGTATTTTTCATTTACTAACCCCTAGGGACAAATAAAAAAATTTATAATCTGTCCCCAATGTAGCATTATGATAAATTAGGGACAAGTTAGGCCCGCAGTATTTACCGGCGTTGCTTAAAGAAACGTTTGAGAATGTCACCACAGGCTTCAGGCAATAGTGGCCCCGACACTTTAAGCGAATGATTAAACACCGTGGCCTGTTGTAGGGTAACAGCGCCACCGAGTACGCCTGTTTTGTGATCTGCGGCACCATATACCACGCGATCAACGCGTGCGTGAACCATTGCGCTTAGGCACATCATGCATGGTTCCAATGTGACATACAGTGTGCAGCCTGCTGGCAGACGGTAATTGTTGACGGTGTGGCAAGCATAGCGTAGGGCAATAATTTCGGCATGCGCACTGGGATCATGCGTTTGAATCGGTTGGTTATGCCCGCGGCCAATAATATTACCGTGCTGAACGATTAGGGCGCCGACTGGCACTTCATTTTGCTTGGCAGCAACTTCTGCTAAGGCCAATGCTTGGCGCAAAAAGTCAGTATCAGTTGCCGATTCAGTCATGCGGCATTATTCCCATTCAATGGTTGCGGGTGGTTTGCCACTGATGTCATAAACCACACGCGAAACCCCACGGACTTCATTGACGATTCGGTGTGCGGCTTCATCAAGCAATTCATAAGGCAGTTGTGCCCAACGCGCGGTCATGAAATCAATGGTTTCAACGGCACGCAATGCAATCACATGTTCATACTGACGTTGGTCACCGACAACACCGACCGATTTAACCGGTAGGAAAACAGCAAATGCTTGGCTGACTTTGTCGTACCAGTCGTATTGTCGTAATAATTCAATAAAAATATGGTCGGCTTGTGCCAGTGTATGCGCATATTCTGCTTTGACTTCTGCCAAGATGCGCACGCCTAAACCGGGCCCAGGAAATGGGTGGCGATACACCATTTCAGCCGGAAAGCCTAAGGCAACACCGACTTTGCGGACTTCATCCTTAAAGAGTTCGCGTAAGGGTTCCAGTAGCGAAAGCTTCATGTAATCCGGTAAGCCTGCCACATTATGATGTGATTTAATGACGTGGGCTTTGCCATGTTGATTACCCGCCGATTCAATGACATCAGGATAAATAGTGCCTTGTGCTAACCAGTGAGCATTGTCAATTTTTTTCGATTCTTCCTCGAAAATATCCACAAATAAGTTGCCAATGATTTTGCGTTTTTGCTCTGGATCATCAATACCAGCCAACGCGGTAAAATAACGTTCGGCGGCATTGATGCGAATCACTTTAACACCCATGTGATCTGCAAATGTCTGCATCACTTGATCGCCTTCTTGCCAGCGCAATAATCCAGTGTCGACAAACACACAGGTGAGTTGGTCACCGATAGCACGGTGCAATAATGCAGCGACAACGGAAGAATCTACACCGCCTGATAAACCGAGAATGACGCGGTCTTGTCCCACTTGCTGGCGGATCTGCGCCATGCTGTCTTCGATAATGTTGTTCGGTGTCCAAGCCGTTGCGCATCCACAGATATGCACGACAAAATTATGCAATAACGTTTTACCCTGTTCGGTATGGGTCACTTCTGGATGAAACTGAATGCCATACAACGGCTTTTCGCGGTGTTGCACCATCACAAAAGGTATGTCTTTTGAAGCACCAATGGCTTCAAACTGTGGCGGCAGTGTTTTGACACTATCACTATGGCTCATCCAAACTTTTAGATGACTTTGGGCAATGCCTTGTAACAGTCGGCTGTCAGGTCTCAAGATGTCCGTTTGTGCATAGCCAAACTCTCGTGTTGTACCCGGCGCGACTTCTCCACCCAGTTGTTGACACAAGGTTTGCATGCCATAGCAGATGCCGAGAATAGGGTAATGACCTTGTAATAAGGATTCATGGGCACGCAATGTATTGTCACCATAGGCAGATTCAGGTCCACCAGACAAAATAATGCCCTGAGGTGCAAAGGTTTCTATGGCGGTTAGGTCAACATCTGCCGGATAGATTTCACAATAGACACCTATTTCACGCACGCGTCTGGCAATGAGTTGGGTGTATTGTGAACCGAAATCGAGGATGAGGATTTTATCGTGATGAACGTCAGTCATGGGTGTGATCTTCTCTCTAACCTTTTTGGTAATTTGGGGGTTCTTTGGTAATGGTGATGTCATGTACATGGCTTTCATGCATGCCAGCAGCTGATATCTGCACAAATTCAGCCTGTTCGCGCATCGCCTGAATGGTTGGGCAACCGGTATACCCCATGCCAGATGAAAGACCACCCATCAGCTGATGAATAACCTGTAATAAAGGACCTTTATACGGGACGCGGCCTTCAACGCCTTCGGGTACAAGTTTGTCTGCTTGTTTTTGATGTGCCTGGAAATAACGATCGCTGGAACCTTGTTGCATTGCGGCGAGAGAACCCATGCCGCGGTATGATTTATATGAACGGCCTTGGAACAGTTCAACCTCGCCAGGTGATTCATCAGTGCCAGCAAATAAGCCACCAATCATGGCGGCGTAGGCGCCAGCAGCAATGGCTTTGGCAATATCACCAGAAAAACGAATGCCGCCGTCAGCAATAAGTGGTACACCCGTTCCCGCCAAAGCATCAGCAACATTTGAAATCGCACTGATTTGGGGTACGCCAACCCCCGCGATTACGCGTGTGGTACAAATCGATCCTGGACCAATGCCGACTTTGACGCCATCTGCGCCTTGGTCAACCAGTGCTTTGGCCGCATCACCGGTGGCGATATTGCCGCCAATGACTTGCAGGCTGGGGAAGGTTTTTTTTGCCCAAGCTACGCGATCCAAAACACCTTGTGCATGGCCGTGCGCGGTATCGACCACAATGACATCAACACCGGCTTCAACCAATGCGCTGATGCGCTTTTCAGCATCACCACCGGCACCAACAGCGGCGCCAACACGCAGTTGTCCATGCTGGTCTTTGCAAGCATTAGGTTTGGCTTGCGCTTTTTGAATATCTTTCACGGTAATCAGGCCTTTTAAGGCAAAGGCATCATTGACGACTAGGATTTTTTCAATCCGATTTTGATGCAGGAGTTGTCGAATGTTTTCAGCAGATTCACCTTCACGGACAGTCACCAATTTGTCTTTTGGTGTCATCACGCTGTCGATGGTTTGATCTAGATCGGTGACAAAGCGGACATCACGGCTGGTGACAATGCCAACCAGTTGGCCATTTTCAACTACGGGTACCCCTGAAAATTGGTGTTTCTGCGTAATGGTCAGTAGATCGCGGATTTTAGTCTGCGGTGTGGCGCTGATTGGGTCTTTGACAACGCCGCTTTCAAATTTTTTCACTTGGCGCACATGTTCAGCTTGAGCATCAACCGACATATTTTTATGGATGATCCCAATGCCACCTTCTTGTGCCATTGCAATTGCCAAGCGCGATTCAGTCACCGTGTCCATGGCTGCAGAGACGAGTGGAATATTGAGGGTGATGTCGCGCGTGAGTTGCGTTGCCAGATTCACTTGGTTGGGCAGCACCGTTGAATGTGCGGGAACCAGTAATACATCGTCGAATGCCAGGGCTTGGGAGTCAATGAGTCTAAGCATGAGGCGCCTCTCTGCAGAAAAGAAGCGCTGAATCTTAGCAGTTTATTGTGTATCTGCCCAGGCGTAATGTTTCTAGTCGAGACCTCTGCATGATTTGATTATGGGGAAATGTCATTTTGACATTTATGTCTTTATGACATATTATGAGATGATAGATTTCGATATGTTAAGTGATGAATTGTGCGGGTAATTTCAAAAAAAATATTGAGAGATTTTTATCACATACATGCGGCAGCAGAAAAACCTCTGGCAGAGTGGTATTACAAAATGAAGGTCTGCCATGCAAAAAATCTCTCGGAGCTGCGGCAAGTGTTTAATAGTACTGATCCTGTGTCAGGCTACACGGTGTTCAATATCGCTGGAAACCACTACCGTTTAGTTGCAGCAATTCATTACAATCGCAGCCAGTGCTACGTGCGGAAAATTTGGACGCATGCAGAATATAGCCAGCATATCAATCAAAATCGTTTAAAACGTAGTGAGGTGTGACCATGACAGCATTAGCAATTGATTATGTTGACCAACATACCCAGCAAGCATTTCATATTCCAGTTCGTGACCTGAGAGCGCCACGTACGCAGCAGGAATACGAAAAGCTAGAACAACTATTGAACCATTTAATCGATGAAGTACGAGATTGTGAAGACCATCCTTTGGTTGATGTGATGGAGATTGTAGGTGAGCAACTAGAGGCTTATGATGAAATCCATCATCCGCCCATTGGTGAAAATATTACCAATGCTGAAATGGTGAAATACTTAATGCAAACGCATGGATTGGTGCAGAAAGATCTAGCCTCGGTTTTTGGGGATCAGGGTAATGTATCGCGGTTTTTAAATGGTGAGCGTGCTTTGAATTGTAAACATATCAGTCAACTGAAGCAGATTTTCAACATAAGCGCTGATGCATTTATTCGTTAGGGGGTAAGTGCTTCAGTATAAACAGCAACTCACTTAAAATGCGTTTGCAAAATCTTCAGCATTTCCCTGCAAGTCTTGATATTACCAGCCAAGATATGTCCCGACTGTAGGTAATCCACGCCGCCATTGGGTTCCATCACCATGCCGCCGGCTTCACGGATTAACAAAGCACCTGCAGCAATATCCCAGATAGGGCAGTCGAAGTGCCAAGCTACATCAATAGCACCACTGGAGATCAGTGCCAATTCCAAAGAGGTGACGCCGATTTGCCGCGGGTGGGCTCTTTTGTGCAAGTCAGCCAAAACGGCGAGTTGAGCTGTTAGGTTACCATTGACGCGTGTCAGGCCAGTTGAAAATAACGTGCCGTCTAGCGTGGGGTTTTCCGAAACCCGTATACGTTTACCATTATGCTGTGCGCCTTCACCTAACGAAGCTGTATACGTGTCTCGCGTCATTGGGTTATAAACAACAGCATGTTCCACGCGGCCACGAAACAGCTTGGCAATGGAAACCGCGAAGAGTGGGATGCCTCGTACAAAGTTACGTGTGCCGTCTAAGGGATCAATCACCCATTGGTGGTCTGTGCTTTCACCGATGATTTCGCCTTGTTCTTCCGACAAGAAGCTGTGCTTGGGATAAGCCTCCTGGAGTACGCTCAATACAATGCGCTCAGCGGCATAGTCAATTTGCGTGACGTAATCGTCCTGCCCTTTGGCTTTTACTTTGATTTCGTGCGGGCGTTGTGTGGCGCGGGCGATCATATCGCCGGCTTGTCGTGCGGCATCAACCGCTACTTTAACCATTGGACGCATGGCTGGTTTCCACCTTGTTGGAACATCAAATAATGCGGCGTATAATAGCCGACTTTATTGGCCAGGGACAGCGTTATGCAACCGATTCGGGTGATTTTAGTACGAACAACACATGCGGGTAATATTGGGTCGGTTGCGCGTGCGATGAAAACCATGGGATTGACCGAACTGTATTTGGTCGAACCTAAATCCTTTCCGGATAAAGAAGCCAATATAATGGCTTCCCATGCGGATGATGTGCTCGACAATGCGGTAGTAGTTTCCAGCTTGGACGAGGCCTTAGCTGATTGTCAGTTGATTTTTGCTACCAGTGCGCGCCAGCGGGAAATCGATTGGCCGGTGGTCACACCACGCGCAGCAGCAGAGCACGCACAGGCTTATGCCCAGCAATCACCGCAGGCAAAGGTCGCGGTTTTATTTGGTGCAGAACGTACCGGGTTATTGAATGTTGAATTGCAGCGGGCGCATTATCACATTGTGATTCCGGCTAATCCGGATTACGCCTCCTTGAATTTGGCGCAAGCTGTGCAAGTGATCGCGTATGAGCTGCGCGTTGCCGATTTGTCAGGTACAGCGACAGACGATGATCAATTACCCAGTTTGGCCGATGCGCAATCGGTTGAGCAGTTATATGTCCACTTGCAAGAGGGTTTGCAGCAAGTGGGGTTTTTAAAAGCCAATAACCGAGACAAGCATCAGGCGTTGATGACGCGTTTAAAGCGGTTATTCCAACGGGCGCAGTTGCAAGCGGATGAGGTCACTATTTTGCGTGGCATCTGTTCGGCTATGCAAAACAAACAGCAATAGGAGTGTTTTATGATCGATTGGCAACGTTTTTGGGATGATTTGACGTATCAAGCGGATCAATTGAGCCAGGAATATTTATGCTTGGGTGAGGTTTTTAATGAAGCCGAAGATGGCATGCATGAAGTGGCTTTAAATTATTGGCAGACCGATTCGGGTCATGAATTTCTGCCGGTTTTTAGTACCTTGGAACAGCTGCAGCAACTCGATTTTGAAGAAGATTGTTCTTATGTGGTTTTGCCATTGGCTGTGATATTTGAATTAGTTGAAGCGGAGATTTCTATCATCATTGATTTAGAAACGGAAGATGAGCAGGTGTGTGATGCTCAAGACATTGCCCATATCCTGCAGCGTGTGATTCAGTGAGTACGCAACCCAATCAGCCCATTTACCTTGATTATGCCGCGACTACACCAATAGATCCTGTAGTCGCTCAGGCGATGGCTGATTGCTTAACGCAAACTGGCACCTTTGCCAATCCAGCATCTTTGCACCGTTATGGCTGGGAAGCGCAGCAAAAGGTTGAAACGGCCCGCGCACAGGTGGCTGCATTACTGGGTGCGACGCCGCGTGAAATTGTCTGGACATCGGGTGCAACAGAAGCGATTAACTTAGCACTGAAAGGCTATATGCATGCTAATCAACATCGAGGTCGTCATTTAATTACCTGTCAAACCGAACACAAAGCAGTGTTAGATACCGCGGCACAATTGGAAGCAGAAGGGTTTGATGTGACGTATCTCAAACCTGATGCGGCAGGTCGTTACTGTGTCGAGCAATTTGCAGAAGCCATTACACCAGACGCCAGCCTGTTGTCGGTCATGTGGGTCAATAATGAGACCGGTGTGGTGCAAGACATTCCTGCTATTGCTGAATTGGCCGCACAAACCGGGGTGCGTTTGCACGTTGATGCTGTGCAGGCCATTGGTAAGTTACCGTTGGATGTGTCCGCCCATAAAATTGATTTGTTGTCGATGAGTGCGCATAAACTCTATGGGCCAAAAGGGATAGGTGCTTTGTATGTGCGGCGTGGCAAGCCAGCGGTGCGTTTGCATGCATTATTGCATGGTGGTGGTCATGAACGCGGTTTGCGTTCTGGCACATTGCCTACACATCAAATTGTCGGCATGGGATTGGCTTATGCGTTAGCCCAACAGCGCTTGGCAGACGATGCTCAGCATATGGCAGGATTAAAAGCTCAGTTATGGTCTGGCATTTCTACCTTGCCTGCTGTGGTTTGCAATGGGGATCTGCATGCAGCTGCACCCCATATTTTGAATGTGCAGTTTCACGGTGTCGATGGGGAAGCTTTGCTGATGGCCTTGCAGGATTTGGCACTTTCAGCGGGTTCTGCTTGTACCGCTGCAACGATTGAACCTTCTCACGTATTGAGTGCAATGGGGCTCAGCGATACAGCAGCGCATCAGTCTTTGCGTTTTTCACTGGGGCGTATGACCACAGTTGCTGAAATCGAACAAGCATTGGAACTGATTACCCTGCATGTGACGCGTTTGCGTACCTTGTCTGCTGGTCTTGAGGTTAAATCATGACGGCTGCATTACGCCACCAATATTATCTGGCAGCGGATTTAGCGCCGTTGTGGTCTACAGATGATCCCAAAGTGACGCAGGTGGCGCAAGGCTCTGCCTCGGCCGGTGAACATGTGATATTTCAAGTGCGTTGGCAAGCAGATGCTGTGCAGGCCTGTCGTTATCGCATGCAAGGCTGTGATTACTTCATTGCCGCTGTGGTGTATTTGGCAGAATGGTTGGTGGGTCGCACATCGCAACAGTGTGCGGATTTTTCTGCTGAAACTTTGAGTGCACATTTCGACATGCCAGCACATAAACAGCATGTGGTGCAGGTGATTGTAGCTGTGATTGAGGCGTTGAGTGCCATTCAATGATCTATTTATACAATACTTGCAAGACTTTCCGATTGGTGTAGCAAAACGGTTGACCATCTTTCGACACCCTTCACCCAAGGCTCGATGACTGCCCTTCGGCAGGCTCAGGAACCGACCTTTAACCACAGCGATGACTGAGCCTGTCGAAGGATATCAAAGTCATCTCTCTAGCGGGGTACTGCCAACAGTTATTCAAAGCTTTAAGCTGGGTCCCGGATCAAGTCCGGGATGACAGACCATCTGTCATCC
>CAZIIK010000095.1:0-3877 GCA_964539235.1 uncultured Gammaproteobacteria bacterium
GATAGCTCAGCAGCCAAATTTCCTGTAACATTTTGCATGTGGCGTATCTCCTATTTTTGTTGACTTATTTTTGCTGAAAATAGACAACAGGATACGCCGCTTCACTCACACTGTCATACACCAGAAATCATCATAACTCGCGTTTTCGGCAAGAAAGCGCTTTTGTCTGGGCAGATTTTCCGTTTGAGGGCTCACCAGCTAGAGGTATTGACGATTTAAAAGATCTTATTCAATGGCCTGAACGAGATGCAGATCCAGGAGTGGATGAAACTAAGCCAGAAGCTCCACGAAGCGATGATGAATCAAGAGCAGAGGAGTCTGGTGCTGCTGTGCGATTGAGTAGTGCCCATGTGATGGTGGATATTGCACCGGCGCGAAAACCGAGTCGTAAAGTGACAATGGAAACGCCACTATTAGGCGGGTCATGAAAATCGGTTGCGATTGCGTACGCTTAGCGCACAAACACCCAGTCATTTTCGGCAGAGAGTCCAGCATGAAAGTTGTAGCCTGCAACATCAAATTGTTTTAATGCCTCTGGGTCTGTCAGTTGACGTTCACAGATATAGCGCGCCATGAAGCCGCGGGCACGTTTGGCGCATAAGCCAATGGTTTGATAGTGATCACCGCGTTGTTCTTTAAAGTGCAGGGTCAAACAGCGAGCCGGCAGGTCTTGGAACTGTATAGCCTTACTGTACTCTTGCGATGCCAAGTTGATCAATGTTGTGGCCTGCACAGCTGCCATACGTTCAGCAACTAACTGTGTGATGCGTTTGCCCCAGAACGCATATAAGGTTTGACCTTGAGCAGTTGGTAACCGTGTGCCCATTTCTAAACGATGCGCTTGAATCAAATCCAGCGGACGCAATAGACCATATAATCCAGATAAAATACCCAAATGATCTTGTGTAAATGGCCAGGAATGGGTCGGCAAAGTGTCCACCGCGAAACTGCGGTAAACGTCACCTTGAAAGGCCCATAAAGCAGGATGGCTGTTTTCGGGTGTATCTGTCTCTGTCTCATAAGCCCAGTAGCGATCAACATTTAATTCTGCCAAAGCCACACTTAATTTCATCAGCTCACGTAAAGCAGAGGGTGAATACTCACGCAAGGTTTCAATTAAGGTTTTGGTGTGGGTTGGAAAAGGAATATGCGACACAGTCAGCGCAGCAGGAACGGTGGTCGAAAAGGACTGTTTTTTAGCAGGTGAGAGCAGGGTGTACATAACGTCTCCTTGCTTAAGGTGCCAGGCGAGTTAAATGCCAGCTGCCATTTGTTTGGCGTCGGTAACAAATGCGGTCATGCAAACGACTGGGACGACCTTGCCAAAATTCAAACAAATGTGGGTGCAATTGATAGCCGCCCCAATGGGCTGGGCGTGCTAACGCCGTACCGGTTTGTAAATGGCGTTGGCGAATTTCTTGATAACGAGTATCCAGCCACTGTCGATTGGGGATGGTTTGACTCTGTGGCGAAGCAACGGCACCGAGCTGGGTCTCTTCAGGGCGTGATGCAAAATACTGGTCAGACTGTCCGGCCTCGAGCATGCTGATTTCCCCTTCAACACGCACTTGGCGTTCTAACTGGTCCCAATAAAATAAGGCGGATGCTTGTGGGTTATGCGCGATTTCTTCGCCCTTGCGGCTATGGTAATTGGTGTAAAACACTAAGCCATGCGCCGCGTCTAGATCTTTCAGCAAGACGATACGGTTACTGGGTTGGCCGTCTGCATTGACCGTCGCCAAACTCATGGCATTCGGTTGATAATATTCAGCGGCAATTGCTTCTGCTAGCCAGGTTTCCAGTTGCTCGAAAGGGGAATCGGCACAGCTTTCAATGGATAGGCTGTAGCGTTGGTTGACATGGCGAAGTGCGGATAAGGGTGGCAAGCTCATGGTGTAATCTGTGTCTTAATATCAATTGGCCGACATGATCAGTCGAAACTACAGATAAATAAAGACCTGCATCTAAAATTTTTCGGCAGGCATTATGTCCTTTGGACAGACTGCAGGTATGCCAAGACGATAAATAATGTAATTTCGTAGTGGTTATATCATTCTGCTTTAACCACATCGGATGCAGCCCCCATCCGAGCAAGTATCCATAAAGTATAATAGGCAAAGTCGATTTGGTACCAACGCAACCCATGACGAGCAGAGCGTGGAAAAGCATGATGATTATTATGCCAACCTTCACCGAAAGCCAATAAGCTGATCAGCATATTATTCTTACTGTTATCTTTTGTGGGATAGGGGGCGTTGCCCCAGGTATGGCAAATCGAACTCACACCCCAGGTTACATGCTGCAATAAAGCAATACGCACCAAGCCACCCCAAAAAAAGCCTAATAATGCACCAGTGCCACTACCGGCCATGAGTCCACCAATCAATGCAGGTAAAGCCAGCGATAGGCTCATCCACAGTAGGTACCACTGATTAATGTGCACGAGAGTTTTATCTTTAAGCAAGTCAGGAATTAAGCGTTCAAACTGTGCATGACGTGAATCACAACCAAACATCCAACCCAAATGACCATGCCAGAATGCTCGGCAGCGACTGATAAGACTAGGATTTTCTGAAAAATCTCGAGGTGAATGTACATCACTTTCTGTATCGCTAAAGCCATGATGAACACGATGGTTAGCAATCCATTCAAATACAGGGCCTTGCATAGCCATTGAGCCCAATATAGCTAAACCATAGCGAATGGCCGGTACAGCTTTGAAGCTACGATGTGTTAACAGTCGATGAAAACCCAGCTTAACGCCTAACTTTGTCAGGCTATAACCTATGACAAGCATTACAATATCAGTTGTATTTATTCCAATATGCCACCCGAAGACTAGCGCTAAAAACAATGCGAAAGTGGGTATGATGAGGTGAAGCTGCGTTAATATGATTTTTATTATTTTTTCCATGATATCACACCAGAAATAAAACTTTATTAAAAATATAATTTGTGCTAGGGTACGTGATAATATTAAAATGTCAACTATTAATGGAATAATATTGATGAAAAAAATAGTATTTTTCGACTTCAATAAAACCCTGAGCGCTTGCAGTTGGCCGCAAATAAGTGACACTTTTCTCAAAGCATTACTTAACCCATGGAGCTATCGTTTTAAAAGCTTCCAGCTGCTATGTCGTACGCCTTACATCGCATGGCTCAATCATTATCATCAAGATCTGATGATGGGTGAAGTATTGCGTTTATTTGAAGTCACGCCCATCGCAACTTTAGAACAGGTTGTGCATGACACTATTGTTCCACTGATTAAACAACACATGTACCCCAAAGCGATTGAGACTTTAAAAAAGCATCAAAGATCAGGCGACCATATCGTCATTTTGTCCGGTAATCTTGATGTGTTTTTAAGACCAATAGCGGATCATTTGAATGTACCCGATTTGATCTGCACCAAACTCAAGCGGCAAGATAATGTCTATTTACCTGAAGTCGATGGTAGTGCAATGGTGGCCGAGAATAAGCGCCAAGCGATCAAGGATAAAGTTAAGACTTTAGGCGAGCCGGTAGAAATCATTTCCTATGGTGATAGTTTGAGTGATATTCCTGCTTTTGAGATGGCAAACCAAGCTGTTTGTGTTAACCCTGGTAAGCGTTTGGCAAAGTTAGCAGGAAAACGTAATTGGCATATTGAGCGCTGGTCAGCGGCAGTGTAGGACACACCATGCAACCGCAAGAGATACAACTTTTGATCACTGATGCAGGCGGTGGGCGCGAGTTAATGTCAAACCTGGTGTATGGGATGGTTAAGCGGCCTTCCTGTTTATCTGTTCACTAACCAATTCTCCATCTTTGAATTCTACATTGTCGGCGACCAATGTTAACAACTTAAATCCCCTGATTTTTCTCCAGCGTT
>CAZIIK010000096.1:0-35444 GCA_964539235.1 uncultured Gammaproteobacteria bacterium
ATAGCTCAGCAGCCAAATTTCCTGTAACATTTTGCATGTGGCGTATCTCCTATTTTTGTTGACTTATTTTTGCTGAAAATAGACAACAGGATACGCCGCTTCACTCACACTGTCATACACCAGAAATTATCATAACTCTCAGACTACACGTCAGAACGTGGCTTTCTATCATGAGGAGCAGGCCTTGTGGGATTCATTGCGTTATCTCACCACGTCTTACAATTTCAACTAGAAAGCAGTAAGCAAGCGAAAGCCTGAGGTCGAAAGACTTTGGGCTTTTTGTTATTTGCATTGGGTAATACAGCAGTTTTGCTTATAATCGGCCTCCTGTTTTTGCCCGTGTTTGTTCTACATGTCCTTTGTTCATCTGCATCTGCATACGCAATATTCCTTGGTTGATGGACTCATTGACCTGAAACCCTTAGTCAAACACTGTGCTGAATTGGGTATGCCTGCCGTTGCGATGACAGATGAATGCAATTTATTTGCTGTTGTTAAATTTTACCGCGCCGCTTTGTCTGCAGGAATTAAACCTATTTTTGGCGCGGATTTTTGGTTAGAGGCAGATGAGAATTCACTACCGACACGATTGACTGTTCTATGTCAGAACAACACGGGCTATGCCAATTTATTTCAACTGATTTCACGTGCCTACTTAGAAGGAGAGCGACGCCAAGATAACAGTCTACCGATTATTAAGCGTGCGTGGCTGACGCAAAAATCATTATACGGATTGATTGTTCTGTCTGGTGGTATTGAAGGAGACATCGGTCAAGCCTTATTAACGGGTCAACCGAAGCGCGCCGAGACTTGGCTGAAAAATGCGTTGAGCTTATTTCCTGAACAACGCTTTTATATAGAAGTGAGTCGCGTGGGTCATGCCATGGAACAGCGTTATTTAGAAGCCGTTTTGCCCTTGGCGCAGCAGTATCAAGTACCAATTGTTGCCACGCAAGGCGTGCGTTTTCTCGAACAAACAGATTTCGATGCACATGAAGTGCGGGTGGCGATTCATGATGGTTACACCATGGAAGATACCAATCGGCCCAAACGTTATTTGCCTAAGCAATATTTCTGTCCGCCAGACGTGATGGCAGAAACATTTGCTGACCTGCCGCAGGCGATTGCCAATACGGTTGAAATCGCAAAACGTTGCAATGTCACCATGACCTTAGACCAGCCTTGCTTGCCGCAGTTTCCTGTACCGGAAGGTATGGATGAAGCAACTTATTTGCGCCGAGTCTCTGCCGAAGGTTTGCAGGCGCGCTTTCAAACGGCATTGGCTGATATTGATACACCAGAGCAGCAAGCAACGTATACCGCGCGCTTAGATATCGAACTGGATGTGATTATTTCCATGGGATTTCCCGGTTATTTTCTCATCGTTGCAGATTTTATTCAGTGGGCGAAACAACACGATATTCCGGTTGGACCAGGTCGGGGTTCCGGTGCCGGTTCTTTGGTCGCATATGCACTAGGGATTACCGATATTAATCCGATGCCTTACGATTTGCTGTTTGAGCGATTTTTGAATCCAGAGCGGGTCTCCATGCCCGATTTCGATATCGATTTCTGCATGGCTGGTCGCGACCGCGTGATTGAATATGTGGCGGAGCGTTATGGGCAATCGGCGGTTTCACAAATCATAACCTATGGCACCATGGCGGCAAAAGCGGTTGTGCGTGATGTGGGCCGGGTGATGGGGCAGTCGTATGGCTTTGTTGACAGTATTGCCAAATTGATTCCGTTTGAAATCGGCATGACCCTGAAAAAAGCCTTGGGTGATGAGCCCGCATTACAGGCACGTTATGACTTGGAAGAAGATGTTAAAACCATTATCGATATGGGCCTCAAGTTAGAAGGCACCGTGCGTAATGTCGGCAAACATGCCGGTGGTGTGGTGATTGCACCTTCCCAATTAACAGACTTTTGCCCGATTTATTGTGAACAGGACTCTAAGCAGCTGGTCTCCCAGTTCGATAAAAATGATGTTGAAGCAGCCGGGTTAGTGAAGTTTGACTTTTTGGGATTGCGTAACTTAACCATTATCCATTCGGCGGTCAAAATCATTAATGCCATCCATCGGACGGCAGAAGATCAAACCGCATTTGCCATTGAAAATATCCCATTGGATGATGCAGCAACGTTTGACTTGCTGAAACGTTATCAAACCACTGCGGTTTTTCAGTTAGAGTCTCTTGGCATGAAGGATCTGATTAAGCGGCTGCAGCCGGATTCCTTCGAAGACATTGTTGCTCTGGTGGCTTTGTTTCGTCCTGGCCCACTGCAATCAGGTATGGTCGATGACTTTATCGATCGTAAGCATGGTCGTGCTGATTTGGCCTATCCACACCCAGATACTGAAGAAATTTTGCAGCCAACCTATGGCATTATTTTGTATCAAGAGCAGGTGATGCAAATTGCCCAGGCTTTAGCTGGTTATACGCTGGGCGGTGCTGATTTATTGCGCCGCGCGATGGGGAAGAAAAAACCAGAAGAAATGGCCAAGCAGCGTGAAGTTTTTATGAGTGGTGCCATTAAAAATGGTATTGAGGATAAAACGGCGGCCTATATTTTTGACTTGATGGAAAAATTTGCCGGCTATGGTTTTAACAAATCGCACTCGGCAGCCTACGCTTTGGTGGCGTATCAAACCGCTTATTTAAAAGCGCATTATCCCGCAGCATTTATGGCGTCTGTGCTGTCTTCTGATATGGACAATACCGATAAAATCGTCATTTTTGTCGAGGACGCCTGGGATTTAAACCTAAAAGTGCTGCCGCCTGATATCAACCAGAGTCATTACGAATTTACAGTAGAAGAGGGTGCCATTCGGTTTGGTTTAGTTGCGATTAAAGGGGTTGGTGAAGCAGCCATTATCGATATGATCGAAGCTCGCACTACAGCATCTTATCAAGATTTATTTGATTTTTGTCAGCGGGTGGATTTACGTAAAGTCAATCGTCGTGTTTTCGAAGCCTTAATCGATGCCGGTGCATTCGATGGTTTTGGCCAATCGCGTGCTACATTATTGGGCAATATTGAAAAGGCGATGCATTTCGCGGATCAACAATCGGAAAATCAAGCCAGTGGCCAAGATGACTTGTTTGCTTTGACTGACAGTACGCAGCAATTAGAACAACCTGAATATGTTGCGGTTGAGCAGATGTCGCGTTTGCAGAAACTCTTGCGTGAAAAGTCAGTACTGGGTTGTTTCTTATCGGGTCATCCTGTGGTTGAGTACGTCAATGAATTAAATCATATGGCAGTGGTGCCGTTGAATGCTGTCAAGCCAACGCCTAAAGGCAAAACCTGTCGGGTGGCGGGCATGATTGTGGAATCGCGGCGTATTCGGACCAAATCAGGCAGCATTATGCGGGCTTTGGTGTTGGATGACAGTCGCGCGCGTTTAGAAGTGTTGGTGTTTTCCGATGTATTGGACCAATTAGCGGATCATGTCCAAGTCGATAGTATCGTAGTGGCAGAAGTGGAAGTGAAATATGACGCCTTTAACGATCGTCAGCGCATCAGTGTGGCGCAAGTGCTGAGTCTTGGCGAAGCCCGTGCGTGTTATGCGAAAAAATTACATTTGCAGGTGTCGAAACAACAGGCCGATGCAGGCTTTATGCAAGCATTACAGCAATTGCTTGGCCAACATCAGCAAACGTCATGCCCGATTGAGATTACCTATCAAACACCTTCGGCAACTGCAGAAGTGACCCTGGCGGAAAACTGCCAAATGCACTTGTCAGAGCCAGTGCTGGCAGAATTGTCGACTTTGTTGGGCTCAGCACATGTCGATGTGGTGTATTAAATGTCAGATCTCATTACGCTCAGACAAGCCAGCCTACATTATGGGCACAAAGTCATTTTGCAGAATATTGACTGGGTATTGCGCCCAGGTGAACGTATTTGTTTGATTGGTCGCAATGGCGAAGGTAAGAGTACGCTTTTCCGTGTTTTGCAGGGTTTGGAGCCATTAGACGAAGGTGAACGCCTTGCCATGCAGGGCTTATCGGTTGCTGCATTGTCACAAGAAGTTCCGCAAGGTACCGCGGGTACGGTATTTGATGTGGTATTAGCAGGCTTAGGGGATGTGGCACATTTATGCACGCAGTATATGGCGCTCGCCGATGAAGTGACGCAAGATGCCTCTCTTTTGCCACGTTTAGAAGCTGTGCAGGCGCAGATTGAGCAAGCCAATGCCTGGGAGCTGCAGCACCGTGTGCAAACAGTATTGTCACGGTTATCTTTGTCTGGCCACATGCCGTTTGATCAATTGTCTGGTGGGCTTAAACGTCGAGTGTTATTGGCGCAAGCTTTGGTGAAAGCACCGGATGTTTTGTTGCTGGATGAACCGACCAACCATTTGGGCTTGGCAGCGATTCAGTGGCTAGAAAATTTCCTCAGTACTTATCCAGGATGTTTAGTCTTTATTACTCATGATCGTACTTTTCTGCGTCGAGTCGCGACGCGTATTGTAGAGTTAACGCAGGGGCAACTCTTGTCATTTGCGGGTGATTATGAGCGTTTTATGGCGCAGAAGCAGTCATTTCTAGATGCTAAGCTGCGTGAGCAGCAATTATTTGACAAGAAATTGCAGCAGGAAGAAGCTTGGATTCGCCAAGGGATTAAGGCGCGGCGTACGCGTAATGAAGGTCGTGTGCGTGCCTTAAAGGCGATGCGTGAGCAGAGGCAAGCCCGCGTGGCGCCGGTTGGCCGTGCTAATTTGCAGGTCAATGAAGCACAGCGTTCAGGGCAATTGGTCGTGCGTGCAGAGTCGTTGGGTATGTTGCAACAAGACCGTTGGCTATTTCGTCACTTTGATTTTGAAGTGATGAAAGGCGATAAGATCGGCATTGTTGGGCCAAATGGTGTCGGTAAAACCACTTTGCTCGACTGTTTGTTAAAACGTCGTCAGCCTACCGAAGGCACCGTTACGCATGGTAGCACCTTAGAAGTGGTTTATTTTGACCAATTGAAAATGCATCTGCGTGAAGATCACACGCTATTGGAAAATGTTGCTGGTGGTTCAGAGTTTGTCGATATTCAAGGTAAGCGCAAACATGCGGTTGGCTATCTCCAAGACTTTCTATTTGCCCCCGGGCGTTTGCATTGCAAGATTGCACAACTGTCCGGCGGTGAACGCAGTCGATTGCTATTAGCCAAATTGTTTCTAAAACCCAGTAATGTTTTGGTATTGGATGAGCCCACCAATGATTTAGACATTGAAACCTTAGAGCTACTCGAAAGCTTGCTCGTGAACTATAACGGAACCGTATTACTGGTGAGCCATGATCGCAGCTTTCTCGAAAATGTTGTTACCAGCACGTTGGTGTTTGGTGCTGATGCCCAGTTAACCGAATATATTGGCTATGACCAAGCTCTTACACAGGCTGTGACAGTATCAGAGGAGAAACCAGTTAAGCCCAATACCGTGAAAGTGCGACCCAAACGTCCACGAACTCAAGGATTAAATTATAACGAGCAGCATCGTTTGAAGCAGTTGCCACAACTGATTGAAGCATTAGAAGCTGATGTGGAAGCACAGCAAACACAGATGCTGGCGGCTGATTTCTATCAGCAACCTGCTGAACAGGTCAAAGCCTGTCAACAAGCATTGGCCAAAGCTGAGGCTGAACTTGCGGATTTATACGCTGAGTGGGAGGCGTTAGACGCTAAACAAGCATGAAGATTTCTGGCCGGCACAAATCATTACCCACAGAACTGAAAAAAGTTATGCGCCGCGTATTTCCTAAAACCGTCAAAATAGTGATGACTGATATCGTCAGTTGTCGGCATAAGTACACCGTGGGGACTTTGCGTGTTGTAGCGGAGACGGAAAATACCCTAAAGGTGCGTGCATATTTTGGCAGTGGTGTGGTGAATCTGTTTGTTAAGCTTGATTCAGAAGCCGATAAGTTGGCGGTATTGGCGCGCTTGGCGGCGAGCTGACCTGTGAAGATGAAGGTTTTCATAGATAAGCTGATTCACTGTCAGCAGAAATTTTCTGAGGCTTATCTATGAAATTTCAACCATCGGTGCTGTTGTCTTTTGCGGCTGTCTTAAATAACTGCCTGACTTTAAAATTATGGTAGCAGTGATAGCCCGGATAAACCAAAATCAAAATGGCGTAGATCATGCTGATTCCAACCGTAACAGCCAATACATGATGCCACAATATGACGTGATGATGGTGTGAAATATAGCCAGCCAGATAACCGTTACCGATGGCGAGTAGAATCCAAATGATCACTAAGGCTGCGTAGCTCCGGTAAAGCTTGAGGCGATGCGCACGCCAGGCGTGCACATGCTCAGGATTAGCATTGGTATACCAGGCTGGCTTGATGTACGTGGCGCGGATCCAAAAGAAGATCAGCACCACGGCGTAGATGATGATGAGCATTAGAATTGATCGCCCATTTTATTAATCATGGCATCTAATGCTTTACCTTGTGGCAAACCAGTTTGTAGTTTCAAGACATTGCCATTAGTTTTATAGAGAATGACAGGTGTTGCGGTAATCTGATTTTTCATCATGAAATCAATGTTGTCCTGTATCTCTTTTTTGACCTGTGCTGAGGGGTTTTTCAGTGGTTTGATACCGCCTTCTTCTGTTTTGACAGAGAAGTGTTGTTCATTGTATCTCAAGGCTTGGTCTGGGTTCTTAGCACTTAGAATCGCCGCGGCTTTGGCTTTGCTGCTCGGCTTGATGATACCGACAATGATCCAGCGTACGGAGAGTTTCCCGGAGGCAATCATTGGTTTGACTGCCTCGTAAAGTTTATGACAGAAGATGCAGTTCGGGTCGACGATAATGTAAGCTTTGTGTGGCCCGTCAGCTTTGCCTTGCGTCACGTAATGTGTTGTATCAATGTCTTTGAATGCTTTCAGTGCATTGGCCGGTTCAATATATTTATTAAAATCTTGTTCAACAATATTTTGACCTTCGCCATTAATCAAAACGCCTGAAATTAGGTAGTGGTAACGTTTGTTGACGTAGACAATGCCTTTTTGCGTTTGGCGTTTATTACTGGTGACGACGAATCCTTCTAGATTACAGGTTGCTGGAAAGTGTTTCAAAACTTTAACGGAATTTTTTGTGGCCAAATTGAGCAGGGCTTCAGCTTGTGCCGTAGTCATGCTGGGATTGCGATGTGTGAGATATACTTGTGTCAGTCCGACAGATAAAACAATTAGGATAATGCCGAGGATAATAGCAGTGCGAATTTTCATGGGTAAAGTTCTCTATTGTGCAGAAACGAAAAAGGGCTAACGCGAGTCAGCCCTTGTGAATGGTGGTTAACCGTTACTTTTTAGCGGCATGTGTCATATGCGGCTTAGTGACCTTGATGAGATCGACTTTAAACGTTAACGCTTGGTTTGGCCCGATAGTTGGGGGTGCAAACTTGCCATACGCTAATTTAGGTGCGATGTACAGCTCCCAAGTAGAACCTTGTGGCATATGGGTGAGTGTTTTGGTCCAACCTGGGATCACTTGGTCAACCCGGAGTGTCTCTGGCTTGCCACGCTTGTAGGAGCTATCGAACACCTTGCCATTAGGCAATGTGCCTTTGTAGTTCACAACCACTGTATCAGCTTTCATCGGCATTGGGCCTGTGCCTTTTTTGATGACTTTGTAGTAAAGGCCTGGTGCCAACTCTTTTACACCTTGTTCTTTAGAAATTTTTGCGAGGTAAGCTTTGCTAGCGGTGAGGTTTGTTTTTGCAACAGCTTCTTGTTTGGCTAATGCTTTTTGCATCATGGCTTTTTGGAATGTCACCATGGTGGCATGCATGTCTTTTTTTGTCATCGCAGGTTTTTGGCCGTTTAAACCAGCTTGCATACCTTGTTTGAAGGCGCTTTGGTTAACCGCCACGTTTTGAGTTTTAAAGTTATTACCGAGGTCATAACCAATGGTATAACTGACTTTGTCTGTTTGAGTGTTGAGAGTCGAATGCGTGCTGGCAAGCGCAGTCAGCGGTGCTTCTAGCACAGCAGTAGTGAAAAAGCCAGACGCAATCAGGGCTAAACTTAATTTTTTCATTGCATTTATTCCTCGTTTTGAGTACAAATCCCAGGGTTTTTCGGAGGCACTTGAAGGCGTTGAACCCGCCAGGTGCCGCCTTTTGGGTCGAAGGCATCTTATGGGATGCCCATGACCTCGTCAACCGCAGTAGGGATGGCATGGGGAATGTCTCACGTCCAACAGAGAAACTATCGCTGGGGAGAAATACAATGCGAGTGATGTCTTTTAATGCCAATGGCATTCGTGCTGCTGCACGCAAAGGCTTTTTTGAATGGTTCTTAGTACAGGACATCGACGTTTTATGTGTGCAAGAGACTAAAGCACAAACTGAGCAATTAGCTGACGCCGTATTTACGCCTATCGGTTACCACCGTTTTCTATTTGACGCTGAGAAGAAAGGCTACAGCGGTGTGGCGATTTATACTCGCCAAAAACCTGATCAGGTGGTTACCGGATTGGGTTGGCCGTGCCCAGATACCGAAGGACGTTATATACAAATCGACTTGGGTGACTTGAGTATTGTTTCGTTATATTTGCCTTCAGGTTCGTCGGGTGACCATCGTCAGGCGCATAAGATCGAATTCATGGAACGTTACCAGGCTATTTTGGCCGAACAATTACAGACTGGACGGTCGTGGATTATTTGTGGTGATTGGAATATTGTGCATCGTGAAATCGATATTAAGAATTTCAAAAGTAATCAAAAAACATCGGGCTGTTTGCCAGAAGAACGGGCTTGGCTGGATGATTTGTTCACCAGTGGTTGGGTCGATGCCTTCCGCGTGATCAATCAAGAACCACATCAGTACACCTGGTGGTCAAACCGCGGCCAAGCATGGGCGAATAATGTAGGATGGCGCATTGATTACCAAGTGATTTCGCCTGATTTGAAAGAGAAAGTTAAAGCTGTATCGATTTATCGTGAACAGCGTTTTTCAGATCATGCGCCATTGATTGTGGAATACGCGCCTGACGGCGTTATCCCCAAGGCAAATCTTTAATCGATTGAATGCCGAGGGCCGCTTTCTGTTCAGAGATCAGTGTATTGATGCCGCTTTTTGCCAATGACAGCATTTGGCCAAAATCTTGTTCAGAAAATGCTTCGCCTTCTGCGGTTCCTTGAATTTCAACAAAGCCGCCTTGGTCGTTCATGATGATATTCATATCCGTTTCAGCATTGGAATCTTCGAGGTAGTCGAGGTCGAGTACAGCTTGATCTTTATAGATACCGACAGAAATAGCGGCAATCAGATGTTTGAGCGGATGGGGTGTTTTCAGTGATTTAGGCAGTAGCTTTTGCTCGCGGAAAAAATTAAAAGCATCTGCCAAAGCAATACATGAACCTGTAATAGAAGCAGTACGCGTACCGCCATCCGCTTGAATGACATCACAGTCTACATGAATGGTGTATTCCGGTAAGAAGCGTAGATCGACAGCCCCACGCAATGCGCGGCCAATTAAGCGTTGGATTTCTTGAGTACGACCCGATTGCTTGCCACGAGTGGCTTCTCGATTAGTGCGCTCATTGGTGGCGCGTGGCAGCATGCCGTATTCGGCGGTTAACCAGGCTTGGCCTTTGCCTTTTAGGAAGCGTGGTACGCCAGCCACAACACTGGCATTACATAGAACTTTAGTTTCGCCAAAGCAGACTAAAACGGAGCCTTCGGCATGTTTGGTGTAATGGCGTTCGATTTTGATATCGCGGAGTTGATCGTTCGTACGTTTACTGGGGCGCATTGTTTTCTCGAAAAGGGCATGTGAAAATCGCCGGCCAGTATACGCAAAGGGTTATGTGATGACCAGCATTCGATGGCAGGTATTTTCAGATGAATTAGTGGCGCAGATACCCGCTTCATGCCGAGATTGGCTGACGCGTCCTTACATCCTGACACAACACTTGCGTGCGGTCGGTGAGCTGACGATGGATGTATTATCCGAGCACACCTCGGCCGATGGTTGGCAGCGCCAGATTGTGCATCAAATTGAGGGTCAATCCGTTGTATTTGCACAAGTCGATGTGCCCACAGAAACCTTTGAAGCCTTGGAGAAACAGCTAGGCAGTTTGCATAACCAACCTTTGGGTGAAACGTTATTGTATCAAATTGATGCGGTCAAACGCTCGCCGTTTCGATTTGTTCAGTTGCCGTCGAACAGTGATTTATATCGGGCAGCCTGTGCACAGTGTTCAGGCGATAATGAAGTGTTATGGGCGCGGCAATCGACCTTTTACTGGCATGGTTTGCCTTTGATGGTGACTGAGGTATTTTTGCCGGCCATTCCGGCTTTTAAACCCATTCGCGAGGGGCGACGTATGCGTGCAGCACTGTGGCAAAAAGTTTTAGATTATGTGCATTTGGTGCGTTTGCATCGACCCATTCCAATCTTGTTAATGCTATGGCCAACGTTTTGGGGGTTATGGATTGCTTCAGCTGGTGTGCCTGCTGGGCGTTACTGGGTCATCTTTATTTTGGGCACGATTATCATGCGTTCAGCCGGTGATATTTTCAATGATATTGCCGATCGTAAATTGGACGGTTATGTCGAACGAACGCAAATGCGGCCGTTGGCAACAGGACGTATTCGGGCGCGTAATGCAGTGGTTTTTGCTGGGGTTTTAGTACTGTGCGCCTTTGTGTTGGTGTTATGTTTGAATCCTTTATCTATTGCTTTTGCCTGTATTGGTTTAGGTCTGGCATTGGTTTATCCATTAATGAAACGCGTGACGCACTGGCCACAATTGGTATTAGGTTTTGCTTATAACTGGGGCATTTTATTGGCATTTACCGCGGTGCAAGATCGTTTTCCACCAACCATTGCTTGGGTTCTATGGGTCGTCGCCGTTCTTTGGACCGTGGCTTATGACACCTTCTATGCCGTAGCCGATATGGCTGATGATGTGAAACTAGGTATTAAATCGACGGCAGTTTTATTTGGGCGCCATATGCATGCAATTGTTGGGCTGCTACAGGTCTTGGTTTTGCTGGGCTTATGCATGGTCGGTCTGCAGTTGCATTATCATTTGGGTTATTTTGTCTGCGTAGCGTTGTGCGCACCTCTGATGATTTATCAGCACGCCTTACTGCCGGGTCGAAACATTCAGCTCTGTATTCAAGCGTTTAATCACAATCAATGGATTGGCTTGTTAGTGTTGCTAGGCATTATTATTCAATATTTTTAGATTTTTATAGCAATAAAAATTATATTTTTGTATAATTTTGCGTGAATTTCATGAGAAGAGCGTGATTCCTTTTGTTGACAGATCGTGTATGCTCGTCGTCTATTTTTGACGGTACGGCGTTTAGGCACATGGTGCGTGCTTTTATCAAATTTGGCATTGTTGGGTTAAGTGGTGTTGTGGTGAATGCCGGTGTGTACAACCTGCTGCTGTTTGCGGCTTTCTTTAGCACCCACTATTTATTGGCCAATACCATTGCGTTTCTCATCGCGGTGACCAATAACTTCTATTGGAACTTCCGCTGGACCTTCAAGGGTAGGGCACAGCATCGTACGGTATCGCAGAAGTACATTCGTTTTGTCTTGATTTCGTTGTGTGGCTTTGCTGTCAATACTATTCTGCTTGGCGTGATGGTGCATCACATTGCATTGAACAAGCGTTTGGCGAATATCATTGCCATTGGCGCAACCTGTGCGTTGAATTTTATGGGTAACTATTTGATTACATTCCGTGATCGTTAATTGGGTTCGCGGCCTTTGATCATAGCGTTGGCTGTCCTTCGACAGGCTCAGGAACCTTCTTTTTAGCGCTGACTGAGCTTGTCGAAGTCGAGAGCGCCTTCCCTTCGACAGGATCAGGGACCACCCTTCGGCAGGCTCAGGAACCTTTTGTCGAAGAGGCGGGCATTGACCATTTAAATGTGTTTTTCGGAAAATTATATTTCAACACTTTGTAGTCAGTCTGGGCCATGCGATAAAGTCCCAGTTTGTTATACGACTTGATCGATAATTCTAAAGCTTGCTCAACCACAGGCGAGGTAGAATAGTGCTTGATCACATTCTGTGCGCGTGTGAGTGCAGCGACATAAGCGTGGCGTTTGTAGTAATACTCACCAACTAAATACTGATAATTTGCCAGGGTGTTGACTAGAAACATCATGCGGCGACGTGCATCCGGTGCGTAACGGGATTGTGGATAGTTAGTAACGACGGTTTTAAAGTTTTGATAGGCATTCAGGTAATTAGCCGCATCATGCTTGGCCATTTCATAGGGAAAGTAGCGCTGTAGAAAACCACGGCCATTATTAAAATCAACGACGCCGAGCATGTAGTAGGCATAGGCTGCATTTGGGCTACTGGGGTAGAGCTTGAGGTAGCGTTCTGCAGCGGCCAATGCCATGGCAGGTTCGTCTGCAATGTAATACGCATAAATGATCTCTAAATCACCTTTTTGGCTGTAGCTACTAAAAGGGTATTGCGCATTGAGCGACTCAAAGGCATTGATGGCATCGTTGTAGTCATCATCTGCCAAGTGATTGTGTCCAACGGCATAAATATAAGCCGCGCTATTGCCCAGGTATTGGTAGGTTGGATTCTTGTGGGCGCAACCCGTCAGTGCTAACGCAGCGGCACATAATAAAGCGGTTTTTTTCAACATAAGCACATAGGCAGGACAATCATCAGGCCGCACATTGTAGCGATTCTGTCTGTAGGGGTCGATACGTTATTGAAAGAGCGAGTCGTCACTGGCCCATAGCAGCTCACTTTCAAATAAATACTAATTGTTCAACCTTCCATCCTCGGGTCTAATCAGCGCAACATATTAGCCAGGAAGAAATATGCTAAACAAAATAGGATTTCGCTTAGCGGGTGTTACGTTAAGTATGGCAAGTTTATGGTCTGCCAACCTGGTTGCAGTGGGTGCCTTATTGGTCGGTCCAGTTTCACATAAAGCGACTGTATCAAATCGTACTGAGACGCCATTTGGCCAAAATAAAAAAGTCAAACGTCAAAGGTCATTTGGTTTTGATGGGCAGCTCACGGATCTGCACACCGGGTGGCAGTTTCTGGGTAAAGGCTACAGGGCGTACAACTCACTTTTGCACAGGTTTATGGGTCACGACTCTCTATCACCTTTTGCGCGTGGTGGTATCAATGGCTACGTGTTTGTCAAAAACAACCCCATTATGCAGTTTGATCCAAGTGGTCATATGCCGCGGTGGTTATCATTCATCGTGCCTCAAACCATAGGTGGATGGATTGGCCTTGGTGTAGGGAAAGCAGTTGGAGTCATGACGGGTGTCTTGATGGGTAAATTTGCAATGGGTTTACTACCTAAGGCAGCAGCTCTTGTAACAGCGGCAGGTGTAGGTGGTGTGTCTAATGCTGCTGGTCAATATGTCGGTCATGCGATTGACACAGATGATTGGAGTGTGAAACCTGATGAAATTTCAAGGTTGATTATTTCTTTTGCCTTTGGTGCAGGACTGGGTGCTATGACGACTGACTTTACCTCAGCTTTTGTGTCCAGTCGAGGTAAAGTGTTGTCAAGTTTCAGGTCGTCGGAAATGGATATATCTTCTGAGGATATTCAAGCTTTCAAACGAGGTTCTAATGCCTATTTAGTAGATAATTCTAGAGGCTCTGAGGAAATTTCAAATGAAGTTCCCAGTTGGATTGATGAAGAACACCCTATTAGTCAACAAAGCCAGCAAGTTGTTAACCCGTCAACCGCTTCCAATTCTCTGATGCCGTATTATCCAGAACATACTAACGAACCATCCTTAGTCTTATCTTCCAGGTCAGTGAGCATGGTTGGGGTTAATAATTCTGACGCTAGGCTATACGATTCGCCCTATGTATCTATCCACAGTGGTGAGAATGTGCTTGTAGATTAGATGCGCCTGTTTAAGGCATTTTGGTTGGGTGGTATTTCACAACTGTTGTGTATCGTGGGTTTGTTCTAGAAATGTGCTACAGTCTCGCCAGAATTTTGAGAGTGCGCTAACACAATGTCGAAGCAGCAGAAAAAACCGCGGCGTCCAGTGAACAAAGGCGTGTATAAACGCCTGTTGGGCATTTTAAAACCGTATTGGTTGGTATTTGTCATCGCAGCGGTGGGTAATGTGATGTACGCAGCCGCCGATTCCTACGTCACCTATCTATTCAAGCCGTTGTTAGATAAGGGCTTTATCGATAAAGATGTAGCTTTTCTACACATGTTGCCTTTGATGATCCTGGGTATTTTTGTGGTGCGTGGCGTGGGTAGTTTTATCGGTACTTATGCCATCGGTTGGATTGGGCGGAAGATTATTTGGTTGTTCCGTAAACTGATGTTTGCACATTTGTTGGGTCTGCCGGCGACTTATTACGATGCCATGTCTTCTGGAAAATTACTGGCTAAATTAACCTACAACGTTGACCAAGTGACGCAGGCGACTGGCACTGCGGTGACAACGGTGGTGCGTGAAGGTGGGTTGGTGATTGGTTTGCTGATTGTCATGTTTATTACCAGTTGGAAACTCAGCTTATTAGTCCTTTTTGTCGTGCCACCGCTGTTAGCCATTGTGCGTTATGTCAGTCGACGTTTTCGCAAACTAAGCAAACGCATTCAAGATGCGATGGGTGATGTGACGCATATCGCAGAAGAAACCATCACCGGATACCGCGAAGTGCGGATTTTTCAGGGCGAGAAGCAGCAAAGTGAATGCTTCAATCGAGTCGTGGATTACAACTTTGTGCAAAATATGAAGATGACTTTTGCCGATGCAGTGAGCACGCCAGTGATTCAGTTTCTTGGGGCTTGTGTATTAGCAGCGGTGATTTTTTTGGCGATAGGAACCGGGCAACACTATTTGGTTTCCCCGGGTGGTTTTGCCACCATGATGGCAGCTCTGGTTGCTATTTCACGCCCAATGCAACGCTTAACGCGTGTGAATAATCAGATTCAACAAGGCTTGGCAGCAACCGAAGATATTTTTGCATTATTGGAAGAACCTTTGGAGCAAGACCATGGCACCGCTACACTGGAGCAGGTTGCAGGTCATATTCAATTTGATCACGTGGGTTTTCATTACAAACCTGGTGGATTGCCAGTCCTGTCTGATATCAATCTCAACATTCAGCCGAATCAGACCATCGCCTTGGTGGGCAAATCCGGCGGTGGTAAAAGTACCTTGGTGAGCTTATTGGCACGTTTTTATGCGCCGACAACGGGTCAGGTGCGTTTGGATGGCGTGGATGTGAAAGACGTTCAGTTGACCAATTTGCGTCAACACATTGCACTGGTATCGCAACATGTCACGCTGTTTGACGATACGATTCGCAATAATATTGCTTATGGCGCGCAGTCTGCTGTAACCGATGAGCAGGTGATTGCTGCGGCTAAAGCGGCCAATGCCTGGGAGTTTATTCAGGCATTGCCAGCAGGGTTGCAGACACAAGTGGGTGAAAACGGTTTGAATTTGTCAGGTGGACAGCGCCAGCGCGTCGCCATTGCACGTGCCATTTTAAAAGACGCACCCATTTTATTGCTCGATGAAGCCACATCTGCTCTGGATAATGAATCCGAACGGGCAGTTCAAGAAGCATTGGATCGGTTAGAAAAAGATCGTACGACCATTATTGTGGCGCACCGTTTGTCGACCATTGAGCATGCCGATCAAATTGTGGTGATGGATGCTGGGCGTATTGTCGAAATGGGCACCCATGCAGAGTTGTTAGCGCAAGCTGGTGTGTATGCCCAATTACATCAAGCGGCGGAGGTATAAGATGATTTTGACCTTGGATGTTGGTAACAGTCACTTATACGGTGGGCTGTTTGAAGGCGATAATATTCGGTTGCGTTTCCGTAAGGCGAATCATCATGCGCATTCATCTGATGAATACGGCTTATTCCTGAAATCAGTGTTGCGTGAGAATCAAATTGAACCGCATCAGGTGAAGCATATCGTGATGGCATCAGTCGTGCCTGAATCAAATCATTCGATTAGCTCAGCTTGTATTAAGTACTTTGATCTGCGGCCACTGATTTTGCAGGCGGGACTCAAAACAGGATTGAAAATCAAATATCGCAACCCTTTGGAAGTGGGGGCAGATCGTATTGCCAATAGCTTAGGCGCGATGGCGTTATATCCAGCTGAGAATTTACTGATTGCCGATTTCGGCACAGCAACCACCATATGCGTTGTGAGTCGCGCGCAAGAATATTTAGGCGGTGTGATTGCGCCGGGCCTACGGTTGTCGATGGAAACTTTAGAAAAAAATACCGCGAAATTGCCCACTGTCGAAATTAAAGTGCCCGAAGCGGTGATTGGTCGTTCGACCACAGACTGTATTCAATCTGGTTTGTATTACAGTGCCTTGGGGATGGTGAAAGAAATTATTGCTCAGGTGAAACGCGATATGTTTGCCAATGAACCTTTGCTCGTTATTGGTACGGGTGGTTTTTCCAGTTTGTTTGCGCAAGAGCTGTTTGATGTAGTGGAACCTGATTTGGTGTTAATTGGCCTGCGGCGTTTGCAGACTTTAAATATGGCGTAACAGGAGACGCGTATGTCGGATACAACTGATGAAAATGCGGACATTGTGCCAATATATGGCTCGCGCATGGCGACTGCCAGTGTGCCGAAATACACCTTGCCAGACAGTGAATTAGCACCCCGGGTAGCGCATGATTTAATCGAAGATCAATTGATGCTGGATGGCAATGCACGCCTCAATTTGGCTACATTTGTCACGACTTGGATGGAGCCTGAGGCAGAGGCTTTGATGGCCAAAACCTTCAACAAGAATATAGATCGATAAGGATGAATATCCGCAAACGGCTGAAATTGAACAGCGTTGTGTGCGCATCCTGGCTGATTTGTGGCATGCACCTGATGCAACCCACGCGTTAGGCTGCTCAACTACAGGATCGAGCGAAGCTTGTATGTTGTCAGGCATGGCGATGAAATGGAATTGGCGCAAGCGCCGTCAGCAACGAAATTTATCGCGTGATAAACCTAATCTGGTGATGGGTATTAACGTGCAAATTTGCTGGGAAAAATTCTGTCGCTATTGGGATGTCGAGATGAAACTGGCACCCATGGCGATCGATGACTATGCCTTAACACCCGAAAAAATGCTGGCGTTATGCGATGAAAATACCATCGGTGTGGTTGGTATTTTAGGCAGTACGTTTACCGGTGAATATGAACCAATAGCAGCATTGCATGATGCTTTATTGGCATTGAATGACAAAACCGGTTGGGATATTCAGCTGCATGTCGATGCGGACAGTGGCGTTATGGTAGCGCCATTTCTACAACCAGAATTGCTGTGGGATTTTCGTTTGCCTTTGGTGAAATCGATTAATACGTCTGGGCATAAGTATGGTTTGGTCTATCCCGGTGTCGGTTGGGCGGTGTGGCGCAGTCCGGAAGATCTGCCAGAAGAATTGGTGTTTAACGTGAATTATTTAGGTGGTTCCATGCCAACCTTTGCGCTTAATTTTTCGCGTTCCGGCAATCAGGTGGTAGGGCAGTATTATAATTTCTTGCGTTTAGGCCGTGATGGTTATCGTCGTATTCACAGTACCAGTCAGCAGGTGGCACAGTATTTGGCACGAGAGATCGTTAAGTTAGGACCGTTTGAATGCCTACACGATGGGCGAGATCTACCGGTGATCGCCTGGCGGCATCAGTCAGATGTATCAGTGAATTATGACTTGTTTGATTTGTCTGACCGTCTGCGTATGCAAGGGTGGCAAGTACCGGCGTATACACTGCCAGATGATTTATCGGATGTGGTGGTGATGCTCATTGTGGTGAAAGAAGGACTGAGCATGGAATTAGCTGGTTTGTTACTCGCGCACATGCAAGAAGCCCTAACATTTTTTGCGCGGCAAACAGCGCTAAAAGATCGTGATCGTTCAGGTTTTCATCACTAAGCAGTGTGCGTTATTAAAGTCTTGCACTTTTGCTATGAAGTGCATAGAATCACGTCTCGATTTTATTGGGCCGTCGCCAAGCGGTAAGGCACGAGGTTTTGATCCTCGCATACCCAGGTTCGAATCCTGGCGGCCCAGCCACTTTTTTGACCTGTTTTTCTGCTGTCTCCCATCAAGGAGTTTCCATGTCTGATTTGATGTTGTTTTCTGGTAACGCAACCCCGGAGTTAGCGCAGTCAGTTGCGCATCACTTAGGCTGTCATTTAGGCAAAGCCGCGGTTGGCTCTTTCAGTGACGGCGAAACCATGGTCGATATTCAAGAAAATGTTCGCGGTAGGGATGTATTTGTTTTGCAATCCACTTGTCCACCGAGTAACGACAACCTGATGGAAGTCGTGGTGATGGCCGATGCTTTGCAGCGTTCATCTGCTGGGCGTGTCACCGCTGTAATTCCTTACTTTGGTTATGCGCGTCAAGATCGACGTATTCGTTCTGCGCGGGTGCCGATTACGGCTCGTGTGGTTGCGGACATGTTAGCAACTGCTGGTGTTGATCGCGTAGTTACAGTTGATATTCATGCTGAACAGATCCAAGGCTTTTTTCATGTACCTTTGGATAATGTGTATGCGACCCCGATTTTGTTGGAATGCATCCAGTCACAAGAATTGGACAACATGGTCATTGTGTCACCTGATATGGGTGGCGTGGTGCGTGCGCGGGCATTTGCTAAGCGTTTGGGGTGTGATTTGGCGATTATCGACAAACGTCGGCCGCGGGCTAATGAGTCGCAAGTGATGAATATTATTGGTGATATCGAAGGTCGCCATTGTCTGATCGTCGACGATATTGTTGATACTGCTGGAACCTTGTGTAAAGCTGCCCAAGCTTTAGTCGATCGTGGTGCGAGTAAAGTTTCAGCCTATTGTGTGCATCCAGTTCTGTCGGGTAATGCGTTGAAAAATATCAATATCTCCGTACTAGAAGAATTGGTTGTCACTGATTCGATCCCGTTGCGCGGCGAAGTCGCAAACTGCGATAAAATCAAACAATTGAGCTTGTCTCATATGTTGGCGGAGACGATCCGTCGTATCAATAATGAAGAATCCATTAGCTCAATGTTTCGCGATTTTGAATAACGCAAGTGGCATGATGACGTACGCCTGCGCAAAAGAGCTGGTTCATTGAATCTGCACGGTACTTAGGCTACAATCCCGCGCCTGTTGACGTGGTCGCAATGTCGACAGATTTTTTTGATTGATGAAAGGATTTAAATAATGAGCACGCAATTTGAAATTGAAGCCCAGTTGCGCACGGACTTAGGGAAAGGTGCGAGCCGCCGCCTACGCCGTTTGCAAGACACGATTCCTGCGGTCATTTATGGCGCAGATAAACCGGCACAATCGATTATGATTGATCATAATACGATTCTGCACGCATTGGGTCATGAAGCGTTTTACTCTTCCATTATCGACTTGAAAGTGGCGGGTAAGAAAGAGCGTGTATTGTTGAAAGATTTACAACGCCATCCGTATAAGCCCAAAATTCTGCATGCCGATTTCCAGCGCGTGAAAGCCGGTGTGGAAATGAAAGTGACAGTACCGTTGCATTTCTTAAATGAAGACACTGCTGTGGGTGTTAAAGATGGTGGCCAAGTATCTCATTTGGTGTCTGAAGTTGAAATCGTTTGCTTGCCTAAGAACCTGCCGGAATACCTGGAAGTTGACTTGGCTGAGCTCGTGTTAGACGCTACTTTGCATTTATCCGACATCACTTTGCCCGAAGGTGTTGTAATTGTCGCCTTGCAAGGTGATGAGCCACACGATGTCGGCGTGGTGAATATTCATGCGAAGAAAGGCCAAGCCGCGGCGGAGGAAGAATCTGCAGCTGATGATGTAGCTAGTGATGACAGCAAAGCAGCAGACAAAGCCGCTGAATAATCCTATTCAGTTGCTGGTTGGCCTGGGTAACCCAGGCCAACAATACGATGATACCCGCCATAACGCGGGTTTTTGGTTTTTAGACCGCTGTGTTGCGCAACATGCAGGTCAATGGCAAATCGACAGTAAGTTTCATGGCGCTGTGGCACGCGTACGTATTGCCGGTCAAGATGTACGTTGCTTGAAGCCCAATACTTTTATGAATCTAAGCTGGCGTGCGGTACAGGCATTGGCCCAGTTCTACAAAATCTCACCAGCGCAAATTTTAGTGGTGCATGATGAATTGGATCTGCCGCCTGGTTGCGTGCGCTTAAAATGGTCCGGTGGTCATGGTGGGCATAATGGCCTGCGTGATACTCATCGCCATTTGGGTGCCGATTACTGGCGTTTGCGTGTGGGTATTGGGCACCCGGGGCATCGGACGTTGGTCAGTGATTACGTCTTGCATGCGCCATCGCGTGCCGACCGTCAGCAGATAGACGAGGCGATTGATCGAGCTTTGTGTTCAATCGAAGGTATTGTTCTGGGTGAACAGCAAAAAGTGATGTCAGCATTAAATGCTTAAGTCCCATAAATGGCTAAAGTATCACCGGTGAGGCGGTATAATTCTGACTTTACGGATGGCATGGTACTGTATTTCGCGGACTTCAATGACGTGGTCGACAATGCGCAAGCACGTATTGGCCGTGGGTAAGGTTTGTAAATGTTCCAAGATTAAACCACTCAATGTTTTGGCACCATCAGTCGGTAGGGTGAACCCTAAGTCACGGTTTAGATCGCGCAGTGTGATTTCCGCATCGACCAGAAAAGAGCCATCTGTCAGTTCTTGTGTGGCATCGTTGCTGGCTGGTTGGGTGCCGGTGGTAAATTCACCGACAATTTATTCCAAAATATCTTCTACCGTGACTAAGCCTTGAACGTCGCCGTATTCGTCTACAACAATTGCCATCCGTTCGGTGCGTTGCTGAAAATTGATCAGCTGCTGTTGTAATGAGGTGCTTTCTGGGATGAAGTAAGCAGGTTCGACCAGTTGCTTGAGTGTTTGTCGAGAAATTTTGCGGCTGCCGAGTAGTTGAATAGCCTTGCGCAAATCGATCAGGCCGATGATTTGGTTCACATCATTGTCAAAAGCCGGTAAGCGTGAATAGGGGCTGTTGCGTAGCATTTTAAACTGTTTCGTAAAGCTGCTGGTCAGATCAATACCGGTGATTTTATGGCGTGGAATCATGATGTCGGCAATGCGCGTGCTCTCTAGATCTAAAATGCCCAGAAGCATATGTTTTTTATGATGCGCTAAGTTCTGTGTGGATTCGGCTACGACACTTTTCAATTCTTCCGGTGTGAAGTGATCAGGTTTACGTGGTTTTACCGTGGCGCCGCCGAGGCGAAGCAACGTATTTGAGACACCATTAAGCAGCCATACCAATGGGTAAAATAATTTCAATAATGGTGACAGGAGAATCACCGCTTTGAAGGCGAAGGCTTCTGCATTTAATGCGGCCAAGGTTTTAGGCATCACTTCAGAAAAAACCAATACCACTGCAGTTAATACCAAGGTCATGATAAATACCCCGGTTTCGCCAAAGAAATGCGCTGCCAAAATGGTGGCAATGGCAGATGCCAAAATATTGGCAAACGTATTACCAATTAAGATGACGCCCAATAAACGATCAGGGCGTTTGAGCAGCGCTTGAGCCGAAATGGCGCGACGGTGATGTTTCTTGGTGAGGTGTCGTAGGCGGAAGCGGTTTAGCGACATCATGCTGGTTTCAGAACCAGAGAAAAATGCCGAGACGATAATCAGTGCGAGTAAAATAATGGCAAGGGTGAGCATGTGGTTTTTGGCGCTGCGAGCAATTTATTGAGAGTGAGTCTAGGCTACCTCCAAATTGATTGGCAATCCAGTTAGGTGTTGCTATCCCATGTCATAAGAAAAACCATGATGGAAATTTGTATGATTGTTTTTGTTACGATATTGATTGATGGTGAACCAAAAAATAATGCGTATATGCTGAAAATCAGCTTTGCCACCTGCATTTCATCGCCCAGCTATTGTATAATCCGCGCTCTTTGACTGTCGTGAGCGACTCATATGTTCCAAAGTCTTTCCGACCGCTTAGCGGTTACGTTTAAAAAAATCCGTGGTCAAGGCCGTTTGACTGAAGACAATATTAAAAAGGCACTGCGCGAGGTGCGGGCTGCTTTATTAGAAGCGGATGTCGCGTTGCCTGTGGTGCAGGCCTTTATTAGCAAAGTGAAGAAAAGAGCTTTGGGGCGAGAGGTTGCGAAAAGCTTGTCACCAGGCCAAGCGATTTTGAAAATCGTTAAACATGAGTTAACCGAAGTCATGGGCGAAGCCTGTGTTGAGTTAGATTTAAAGGCCCAACCACCCGTGGTGATTTTAATGGCGGGTTTGCAAGGTTCGGGTAAAACTACGACGACGGCGAAGTTGGCCAAGCATTTGACTGAGGTGCATAAGAAAAAAGTACTGACAGTGAGTGTTGACGTTTATCGACCCGCAGCGATTGAGCAGTTAAAAACTTTGTCAGCTGAAGTCGGCGTTGATTGGTTCGCCAGCGATGAAACCCAAGCACCGAAAAAAATTACGACTGCTGCGTTAGCACAAGCGAAGAAACAAGGCTTTGATGTGTTGTTAATCGATACGGCAGGGCGTTTGCATATTGACGATGACATGATGGCTGAGCTCAAAGATGTCCATGCGATTGCGCAACCGGTCGAAACATTGTTTGTGATCGACAGCATGATGGGGCAGGACGCAGTGAATACTGCAAAAGCGTTTAATGATTTACTGCCGCTGACCGGTGTGGTGCTGACCAAAGCCGATGGTGATGCGCGTGGTGGTGCCGCTTTATCCGTGCGTCATGTCACCGAAAAACCGATTAAGTTTATTGGGGTTGGCGAAAAAATTGATGCTTTAGAGCCTTTTTATCCCGATCGTATCGCCTCGCGTATTTTGGGTATGGGTGATGTACTCAGTTTGATTGAATCGGTTGAGCAGAATGTCGATCGGGCGAAAGCAGATCGGATGGCGAAAAAATTGAAGAAAGGTAAAGGCTTTGATTTAAGTGACTTTGCCGAGCAACTACGCCAGATGGATAACATGGGTGGACTCTCAGGGCTGGCCAGCAAAATCCCCGGTATGTCGAATGTGCCTGATGCAGTGAAAAATCAGATTGGCGATGGCATGACGAAAAAGACCTTGGCGATTATTGACTCTATGACCCTAAAGGAGCGCCGCACACCTGATCTCATTAAAGGCTCACGTAAGCGTCGTATTGCCGCGGGCTCGGGTACCGAAATTCAAGATGTGAATAAATTGCTTAAGCAGTTTACCCAGATGCAAAAAATGATGAAGAAAATGGGTAAAGCCGGCGGCATGGCAAAAATGATGCGCAGTATGCAAGGGATGATGCCACCTGGTGGTGGCAGTAGTTTATTTTAACCCAATTGTGGAATGATGACGGCGCTCGGAGGATGAGCATGATCGAGTTAAAACAGGTTGAAAAGACCTATGATGCTGATGCGTTTGCCTTGAGAGGAATGGATCTGTCGATTCAGGCAGGTGAAATTTTTGGCATTATTGGGCGCAGTGGTGCAGGCAAAAGTACCTTGGTGCGCTGCATGAATTTGCTCGAACGCCCCACGCAAGGTGAAGTGTGGATCGCTGGGCAAAACATGACTGCATTGTCTGATACGGAGCTTCGCTTGGCACGTCAAAAGATTGGCATGATTTTTCAGCACTTTAATCTATTGGATTCGCGGACGGTATTGGGCAATGTTCTGTTTCCATTAGAAGTCGCCGGTTGGTCACGCAAAGCGGCATTGAAGCGCGCTTTGGCACTATTAAAATTGGTTGGCCTGGCCGATTATCACACGCATTATCCGCAGCAATTAAGCGGTGGGCAGAAGCAGCGTGTCGCGATTGCGCGTGCTTTAGCGAATAAGCCCGATGTCTTGTTGTCGGATGAAGCCACATCGGCCCTGGATCCCGAAACCACCGTATCGATTCTGCAATTGCTGAAAAAAATTAACCAAGAATTGGGTGTGACGATTGTATTGATCACACACGAAATGGATGTGATTAAAACCATTTGCCAGCGGGCTGCGATTTTAGCCGAGGGCCGTTTGGTTGAAGTTGCTTCAGTGATTGATATTTTTAGCCGACCGCAGTCAGAAGCAACGCGTAGTTTGACTCGAGCTGCTCTGCATACCGAGTTGCCGCCAACGATGCAGCAGCGTTTATTATCAGAGCCTGCGGAAAATGCCATTCCAGTGGTCCGTTTAGCGTTTGTCGGTGAGCAAGTGAATCAACCGTTGCTGTCGACATTGGCTGAGCAATATCGTGTAGATTCCAATATTTTGCATGCGACGATCGAGTGGGTGAATGAGACAGCGATTGGCGTGACGATTTGTGAACTACAAGCCGATGCAGCTGCCTTTGAACAGGCATTGGCATTTATTCGAACACAAGAAATAGAAGTGGAGATTTTGGGTTATGTCCCCATTCATGATTCAGCCCTTGCTTGAGGCAACTTGGCAGACCATTTACATGGTCTTTTTATCCAGTTTTTTTGGTTTGTTAGTCGGTTTGGCCGTGGGGATTGTCTTGTTCCTGACACGACCAGGTGAACTATGGGCTTGTGCATTGGCCAATCGTATTTTGGGTATTGTGGTGAATATTACGCGTTCGGTACCATTTATCATTTTTATGATTGCGATTATTCCCTTAACGCGATTATTGGTCGGCACCACAATTGGGATTAATGCTGCCGTTGTGCCATTAACCTTGGCTGCGATTCCGTTTTATGCACGTATTGCTGAAGCCGCGCTGAGTGAAGTGGCTGCTGGATTGGTGGAAGCCGCACAAGCCATGGGAGCAACGACTTGGCAGATTGTGCGTAAAGTTTATGTGCCAGAAGCACTGCCGGCACTGATTAATGGTGCAACTTTAACCATTATCAGCTTAGTGAGTTATTCCGCGATGGCCGGCGCGGTTGGCGGTGGTGGTTTGGGTGAGTTAGCCATTGAATATGGTTACCAGCGTTTTGATTTGTTGGTGATGTTAGAAACGGTCATTATCCTCGTGGTGATGGTGCAATGTATTCAATCTGCAGGTGATTATTTGGCGCGTCACCGGCGTCTGAAATGGTTAGGTATTTTCAGTATTGTTCTGTGGATCGCTTGTATCGCATTTATGGTGATTCAATTATTGCCTGAACGTATGCAAGTGTTAAAGATCGGTATTGTCGGTGCGCAAATGCAACGGGTCATGGCGGTTGCCAAGCGTGTGGCTGCCAATCAATATGGTGTCGATTTAAAAGTGATTACCTTTGAAGATTATGTATTGCCGAATACGGCTTTAAATAATGGCAATATCGATGCCAATATTTTTCAGCATGTGCCGTATTTGGATGCGCAGATTAAAGCGCGGGGTTATCAATTATCTCCTATTGCCAAAACTTTTATTTATCCCATGGGCTTGTATTCACATAAGATTCACAGTCTGACGCAAGTGCCTTATGGTGCAAAAGTTGCGATCCCAAATGATCCCAGTAATGAAGGCCGTGCCTTGTTGTTGTGCCAAAAAGCTGGGTTGATTCGTTTGAAACCTGGGGTAGGTTTATTCCCAGTGCCGCGCGATATTACGCAAAATGTTCATGGGCTGAAGTTTAAGGCGATTAATGCGGCAGAGATTCCACGGGTGTTGGATGATGTCAGTTTTGCGGCCATTACCAATGATTATACGAAAGCAGCGGGCTTTACGGTGAATCAGGCGTTGTATCATGAGGGATCTGACTCGCCATATGCCAACGTGATTGTGGTGCAAACTCAAGATAAAGATAAACCAGTGTTTAAGAAGTTGATTGCTGCGATGCATTCGAAACCATTGCTGCGTATCACAGAGCAGTTATTTCCATATGGTGCAGCGATTCCAGCGTGGAAAGGTGCGCCGACATTAAAACAGTTGCGCCAGTACTGGTCGTCTTAGATCTGTTCGTCCAAAGGGCTTGTTGCCTTTTTCGTTTCAGATCGGCTGTTTATTATTTTTTGGTGTCGATAACAGGGTGCAGCCAGATAAGTGCAACGCTATACTGCAGTTTTCCAAAACGCATAACGAGGTCTCGACATGAAAAAACGCGCTTTATCACTTGCGCTTGGTTTGGCAGTGGCGGCTAATGTTGCCAGTGCAGCGCAATATCACCAACCCGGTTCTTTTTACTTGCCAGTGAGTTTTGGTCTGTACAGCCCATCGAGTGAATCTGACTTGGGGCGTTCGGCGATTGGTAATATTGGTCTGGGCTATAACCTGACGCATGTCATTAGTGTGCAAGGTTTGTTTGGCGTATTTAATCCGCAAGACAATCGTTACAACGTTCATAGAACCTCGACACTAGCGCGTTTAGAAGCTTTGGTGCATGTGCCAACAGGCCATCCTTTAGAGCCTTATTTCGGCATGGGTATGGGATTGGTGCATATGCGTTCCAGCCATTTTATGATCGACTTTGCGTTGGGAACGGAATACCACTTGTCACAGAATACGGCTTTAAGCTTGAATTGGCGTTACATCCGCCGCACCAATGGGAGTCAAGGTGGCTATATGCTGACGGGTGGCTTGACCTGGCAGTTTGGTGGCACGGCAGAAATTCCCACTGCTTCCGCAGCACAATCCTCTGCTCTGAATCAAAACCAAGAAAAAATGATGCAAAAGGCCAAAGTGGTGCTGAAACCCTATTTGCCTGAAGGCGTGAAGCGCTGTCAGGGGGATATTTACAATGACGATTCCGGTTGCGTCACCATTAAGGGTGATCACATGACCATGCATTTGTATGTGCAATTTAAACAAAACAAATCCAAGATTCGTTCGCAATACGAAGGTCCGGTTAATCGTTTAGCGCGGTTTATGCAAGCGTATCCGTCTACCGATGCCTTGTTGCGTGGGTATGCCAGCAGTGAAGGGCCGCTGGGTTATAACGACCGCTTGTCACAAAAACGTGCTAATGCGGCGAAGCAATATCTGTTGAAATACAAAGGGATTGCAGCAAATCGTTTAACGGCAACAGGCTTTGGTATTAGCAGTCCATTGGCAAATAACGAGACCGAACATGGGCGTCAGTTAAACCGTCGTGTGCAAGCCAGCATTGAAGTGCCATTGAAGCGTATGCAGCAACCTGCTTAGTCACGTATGACGGCGTTGATCCGCTTACGCGGGATTAATAAGTCTTTTCAGATTGGTGACCAGGTCCAGCATGTTTTACGTGACTTGGACCTGGATGTCGAAAAAGGTGAACTCGTCTCGATCATGGGGCAATCAGGTTCCGGTAAATCTACCCTTATGAATTTGATTGGTATGTTAGATACACCAGATGCGGGTCAGTATTTTTTTGCTGGCGAAGAAGTCGAAAATCTGCCGCCTAACCAATTGGCACATATCCGTAATCAGCAAGTGGGCTTTGTGTTTCAGTCATTTTTTCTGTTGCCTAAAATGACAGCGTTACAGAATGTGGGCTTGCCCCTGATGTACCGCGGTATGCCAGAAGCTGATATTAAAGTGGCCAGTTTGGCGATGTTGGAAAAAGTGGGTATGCGTCAATGGGCGCATCATAAACCAACGGAACTGTCAGGTGGCCAGCAACAACGCGTTGCAATCGCGCGAGCTTTGGTTGGGAAGCCTTCATTGGTATTAGCAGATGAACCCACGGGTGCATTGGATCCTAATATTGGTCGTGAGGTATTAGACTTGTTTATTGATTTAAATGAGTCTGAACATACAACGTTGGTGATCATTACACATGATCCCAATGTGGCGGCGCACTGCAAGCGTCAGTTACATATGGAAATGGGTAAAATAACAGAGGAAGTCAGTGTATGAGTGCGAAGCCATTGTCAGTTAAGCGTTGTTTGGGCTGGGCTATTTTTTTAACCATTTTTGCACTGATTTCAGCGTTGTATATTACCCAAAGTCTGCAAAGTTTGTATATCGTAATTGCCCTGGCGGTATTAGAAATTTCGTTGAGTTTTGATAATGCGGTCATCAATGCGCGTGTGCTTGAAACTATGTCACCTGTGTGGCAACGACGTTTCTTGATTTGGGGCTTGCCGATTGCCGTGTTTGGTATGCGGCTGATTTTTCCGATTGTATTGGTCTATATAACCTCGGGCATGCCACTGTGGGCCGTTGTGTATTTAGCTTGGGCAGCACCCGGTGATTATCAAGCTTTGTTGGCGCAGGGGTATCCTTATATCAGTGCTTTTGGTGGTGCTTTTCTGTTTATGGTGTTTTTGCAGTTTTTACTCGATAAGCATCGGACCGTGTTTTGGCTCAAACGTATTGAACAAAACAAATGGTTACGCCGTGTCGGGCGTTTTGAATACAGCTATGTGATTTTAGTCTTTTTGGCAGGGATTTATATTTATCATTTAATGCCTGAATTTGGTGTGGCTGTGGCTTATTTGTTAGGAATGAGCCTATATCTAATTTTGCACTTAGCCATGGGGCAGGCGCGTGCAGCCAGTGGTGCGAAAATGATTATTAAACAAGGTTTGTACGGTTTTATCTATTTAGAGCTCTTGGATGCGTCATTCAGTATGGATGGTGTATTAGCCGCGTTTGCCATGACCACTGATATCTTTGTAATTATGCTGGGTTTGGGGATTGGTGCGATTTATGTGCGCACATTTACATTGGCGCTATTGGCGAAAAAGACGCTCAAAACGTATGTCTACCTTGAGCATGGTGCCTACTATGCGATTGGCTTTTTAGGGTTAGTATTAGTCACGAAGAATTTCTATCATGTCTCAGAGCTGATCACCGCCAGTGTTGGGCTGTTATTAATCATCGTCGCTTTTTTCTCGTCTTGGCGTACTCAGTCGTAAGTCTCGCTAACACCCCTGTTAATTTATATCCATTTGTACCCATAGCCGTTGTCGGTATAATACGCGCAATTTTAATGGCCACGCCTTGGCGCACTTCAATTTTATTAGCCAGGATTAAGGAGTTTATGATGAGTCAATCCTACCAACAAAAAACTAAAACTGCGTTGACACTGTCGGATCAAAAAACCATACAGGTTTACAGCTTGAAAAAACTGAATGCAGAAGCCGATAACAAACTGGCTAAATTGCCATATTCCATTCGCGTGTTGGTTGAGAATTTGCTACGTAATTTAGATGGTAAGTTGGTCAAAGAGCAGGATGTGATCAATGCGATGAACTGGCAAGCTAAGGCAGCACAGCGTAAAGAAGTGGCCTACATGCCAGCGCGCGTCGTGATGCAGGATTTTACTGGTGTGCCCGCTGTAGTCGATATGGCGGCAATGCGTGATGCCTTTCAAAAAGAAGGTGGTGATCCACAACGTATTAACCCCATGGTGGATACTGCGTTAGTGGTGGATCACTCGGTGCAAGTCGATTATTTTGGTTCTGAGCAGGCGTTGAAGCAAAACGTCGCGTTGGAATATCAACGCAATAAAGAGCGTTACACCTTGTTGAAGTGGGGCCAAAACGCTTTAAATGACTTCCGTGTGGTACCACCCGGCATGGGCATTATTCACCAAGTGAATTTGGAATATTTGGCTCGCGTGGTGATGACTAAAGAGGTCGGCGGTGAAACCGTTGCGTATCCGGACACTTTGGTCGGTACCGATTCACATACCACTATGATCAATGGTATCGGCGTCATGGGTTGGGGTGTCGGTGGTATTGAAGCCGAAGCGGTCATGTTAGGCCAACCTTATTATATGTTGTTGCCCGATGTGATTGGCGTCAAACTGACTGGTCGTTTGCGCGAGGGTGTGACGGCTACTGACTTAGTCTTACGTGTGACAGAACTGCTGCGTCAAAAAGGTGTGGTGGGTAAATTTGTCGAATATTTTGGTGATGGTTTAGCGGATTTGGCACTGCCTGATCGTGCAACCTTAGCGAATATGGCGCCTGAGTATGGTGCGACCATGGGCTTCTTCCCTGTTGACGATCAAACAGTCCGTTTCTTGAAACAATCCAATCGTGCCGATTGTGCAGAGCTGGTTGAGAAAGCATTGGATGAATTGATGTTGTATCGTCATGCAGATGCGGAAGAACCCGAATATACCGATGTGGTTGAATTAGATCTCAGTACAGTTGATTCCACCTTGGCGGGTCCTAAACGTCCACAAGACCGTGTGCCATTGCGTGAGATTAAAGCGTCTTTCAAAGCTTCGTTAACTGACTCTTTAGACAAACGTGGCTTTGGTTTGAAAGAAACTGAATTGCAGAAAACTGCCAAAGTTGACGGTATGGATGCAGAAATTGGTCACGGTGCTGTGACCATTGCAGCGATCACATCTTGTACCAATACCTCTAACCCTTACGTGATGGTTGGTGCAGGTTTGATTGCGCGTAATGCAGTGAAAAAAGGCTTAACCGTCAAGCCATTCGTAAAAACAAGCTTGGCACCTGGGTCACAGGTGGTGACGGAATATCTCGAAAAGTCCGGTTTGTTGTCTTATTTAGAACAGTTGAAGTTCAATGTGGTTGGTTATGGGTGCACTACCTGTATCGGTAACAGTGGTTCTTTATCGCCAGAAGTGATCAAAGCGATTGAAAGTGGTGACTTGGTTGCCGCTTCTGTATTAAGTGGAAACCGTAACTTTGAAGGTCGTGTGAATCCACATGTTAAAGCAAACTACTTAGCTTCACCGATTCATGTGGTTGCGTTTGCCATTGCCGGTACGGTTGATTTTGACCCAGACCAAGATGCCTTGGGTGAAGATGCAGATGGCAACCCAGTTTTCTTGAAAGATATCTGGCCATCCACGGCAGAAGTTCGTGAAACAGTTGAGAGTTTGATTACGCCAGAAATGTTTGCTGAACGTTATGCGCCGGTGTTTGACGGTACAGACGATTGGCAGTCACTGAAGGCACCGGAAGGTGATCAATTCAGCTGGAAAAAAGCATCGACTTATATTCGTTGCCCTTCATTTTTTGATGGTTTTGCGGACAAAAAAGGCGTGCAGGATATCATCGATGCACGTGTGTTGGTTTCCTTGGGCGACAGTGTCACCACCGACCATATTTCACCAGCAGGTGCGATTCCGGCAGAATATCCAGCTGGTCAATATTTGCAGGCGCGTGGTGTTTCACCTGAAGACTTTAACTCCTACGGTTCACGTCGGGGTAACCACGAAGTGATGATGCGTGGGACATTTGCCAACGTGCGTATCCGCAATTTATTGGTGCCAGGCATGGAAGGTAGTTTTACCAAGTATCAGCCTGAAGATGAGGTGATGTACATTTACGATGCGGCCATGAAATATCGTGAAACCAATACACCGTTGGTCGTATTGGGCGGTAAAGAATATGGTACGGGTAGTTCACGTGACTGGGCGGCAAAAGGCACAGTATTACTTGGCGTACAGGCAGTTATTGCTGAAAGTTATGAGCGGATTCACCGCAGTAACTTGGTTGGCATGGGCGTATTACCATTACAATTCTTAGCAGGTGAAAGTCGTGAGTCTTTAGGCTTGGATGGCTCTGAAGTTTTTACTATCCGTGGTTTGGCTGATGTTATGGCGCGATCAGAGGTCGAAGCTCAGGCGCGTTCTGCTGCTGGTGAAATTACCACATTCAAAGCATTGGCGCGTTTAGATACAGATGTTGAAGTGGAGTACTACAACAATGGTGGTATTTTACAAACTGTTCTGATGAATATGCTGAAACAGCGCTAGATGTTTAAACCGTTAAGCTTCTGTATTGGCCTGCGCTATACGCGGGCCAAGAAGCGTAATCACTTTATCTCTTTTATGAGTGTGATTTCCATTCTGGGCATTATGCTCGGTGTCGCTGTATTAATTACAGTGTTGTCCGTAATGAATGGCTTTAATCAGCAAATTCGTCGGCAAATGTTGGTCATGGTGCCGCAGGTTACTGTGACTGCATGGAATGGTAAGACTGCACATTGGCAGACTTTAATGCAGCGTGTCGAAAAATTGCCCCAGGTTGCTGGTGTTGCACCGTTTGTCACCGGGCAAGCAATGTTATTGGCCAGTGTTGGTCGCGCCTTTGCCGTGATTAAAGGGATCGATCCACAACAAGAGTCAGCCGTGTCGCCGATTGCACAAAAACTGGTTGCAGGTCATTTGTCGGCGCTCAAGCCCAAAACGTTTAATATCGTACTGGGTCAGGTATTGGCCGACAATTTAGGCGTGCAGGTTGGTGATTCTGTCACCTTGATTACCCCCAAGGCGAATCTCACACCTTTGGGCACTTTGCCGCGTCTGCGCCAGTTCCATGTGGTGGGTATTTTTAAAGCGGGTTATCAGTACGACAGCGCTTATGCTTTAGTCAATCTGCAAGATGCACAAGCTTTGTGGGGGTTGGGTTCTGCAGTAACTGGTTTGCAGCTAAAATTGACCAACCTTTTTTTGGCACCACAGGTTGTTAATAAGCTGAACCGGCAGTTGCCGCCGGCCTATCACAGCTATGACTGGGTGCAACAGAATCCAAATTTCTTTAAAGCGTTGCAGATGGAAAAGAATATGATGTTCTTAATCCTGATGCTGATGATTGCGGTCGCCGCTTTCAATATGTTGTCGTCTCTGGTGATGTTGGTGACCGATAAGCGCGCTGATATTGCGATTTTGCGCACGTTAGGCATGCAGACACGCAGCATTATGGCGGTATTTATTGTGCAAGGTTTGGTCACCGGGGTTTTAGGTATTCTGATAGGGATTGGTTTTGGCGTGTTGCTGTCATTGCATGTCACTGAAATTGCCAATTTTCTGCAAACCTTATTGCATGTGCAGTTTGTGCGTGCCGATGTGTATTTTATTAATTTCTTACCTTCGCAATTAAAACTGACTGATATTTGGCATGTTGGTGTGGTGGCGTTGGTTTTAAGCTTTTTGGCAACCTTATATCCAGCATGGCGTGCATCGCGTATCGTGCCGGCAGAGGCGTTGCGTTATGAGTAAGGTGATCTTACAGGCGACAGGATTGAGCAAAACCTATCAAGAAGGTCGTTTGCATACTTCAGTTTTGCAGAATATTGATTTTACGGTAACGGCCGGTGAGCAAATCGCCATTGTCGGCACTTCTGGATCAGGTAAAAGTACTTTGCTGCATTTGTTGGGTGGTTTGGAAGTGCCAACCAGCGGTCAAGTGATGTTACAGGCGCAAGCATTCTCTACAGCATCACCCAATCAACGTGCTCGGTTGCGCAATCAGCACTTAGGTTTCGTCTATCAATTTCATCACTTATTGCCGGAGTTTTCGGCTCTGGAAAATGTGGCCATGCCAGTTTTGATCCGCGGGGTGCACTGGCGTCAGGCGCGTGCACAGTCTTTGAAAATTTTGGATCAAGTGGGTTTGGCAGCGCGTGTGCGGCATAAGCCGGCTGAATTATCTGGTGGCGAACGCCAGCGTGTGGCCATTGCGCGAGCTTTGGTGACACAACCACTGTGTGTATTGGCGGATGAACCAACCGGTAATTTGGATCAGCAAACGGCCGCGGGTGTACAGCAACTTATGCAAGAAATGAACCAGGCGTTGGGGGTGGCATTCGTCATTGTGACACACGATATCCCATTGGCAGAATCGATGCAGACAGTGTATCGTCTCCGCGAAGGTCAATTAGCATAAGTCGATTTACAGATGTTTGAATTATTACGAGAGTGGTTTCGTCGTTATTTTTCCACGCCAGAAGCGGCGATTTTATTAATCGCATTGGTGGTGGGTTTTGCCTTTATGATTTTTTTGGGCGGTATTTTTGCCCCGATTATTGTTGGCTTGGTCATTGCTTATCTGTTGGATGTCGTGGTCTGTTTTTTGCAACGACGCGCATGTTGTCCGCGTTGGTTGGGCGTGACCTTGGTTTATATCTTATTTTTAGCGCTATTAGTTTTGGCAGTGTTGGTGTTCTTGCCCTTGATTTCCAAGCAGATTGCACAGTTTGTCGCCGAAGTGCCTAATATGATCCAGCAATTTCATCAAGCCGTGCTGCGCTTGCCAGAAAAATACCCGGGTTATGTTTCAGCAGATGCGATTCATGATTTGGTTAAAGGCACGACCTTTGGCAGTGATCGTCTCGCAACGATTGGCAAGGCGGCGTTCTCTTTTTCTTTGGCGACTTTGCCTAATATAGTCGCTTGGTTGGTCTACTTGTTTTTAGTGCCTTTATTGGTCATTTTCTTTTTAAAAGATAAGGCACAGTTATTATCTTGGAGCCGGATTTATGTGCCGGAACAACGTGGGTTGTTGCTTGAAGTCATGCATGAAATGCGTGGGCAGCTGGGCAATTACTTGCGTGGCAAGGTCTTTGAAATGCTGGTCGTCGGCATAGTGGCTTATATTGGGTTTATTATATTTCATTTGAATTATGCGTTGTTGTTGGCCTTTTTAGTTGGCTTGTCTGTGTTGGTGCCATATGTGGGCATGGTGATTGTCACCATTCCAGTCGTCATCGTTGGCCTGCTGCAATTTGGTGTGGCGCCTGATTTTCTCTATATGATTTTGGTGTACTTCATTATTCAGGGACTGGATGGCAATGTGTTGGTGCCATTGCTGTTTTCTGAAGCAGTTAATTTGCATCCCATTGCTATTATTGCGGCTGCGCTGTTCTTTGGCAGTATTTGGGGCTTTTGGGGATTGTTTTTTGCGATTCCACTGGCCACTTTGGTGAATGCGGTTATTTCAGCTTGGCGACGTCACGCAAGTACACATCAAAGCGGCAACTTTTCCCCGTCAACGAATAGCTAGGTTTTGCATTCATAAAAAAAGGTGCAGTTTTGGCGCGTTTCACTACAACACGTTTTTCAGCGTATTGACGGGCAATTGCCAGTAACTGGTCATTGTTTGCGGGTTCAGTCACCACAGCCTGTAATTGTTGCATGTCTTTTTTGACTAAGGCGCTTTTTTTGCGGGCTTCGAACATCGGGTCGAGATAAATAACGGCTGCATGAGGCAGTTGTGGAATGATATCCATGGCATTGCCGGTCACTAATGTCATGCGCGCTATGATGGCTGTGAGTTCAGCATCGTATTTTGCGCTTGTGAGTGCCGTTTGCAGGGCATGTGCTAGTTCAGCTTGTTGCTCGATGAGTGTGACGTCGCAGCCTAAGCTAGCAATTTGAAAAGCATCTTTGCCAAGGCCCGCTGTGGCATCGATAATGCTGGGATAGGGCGCACATTTAATGCCTAAAGCTTTCGCCAATGCTTGCTGTTTACCGCCGCCGTGCAAACGCCGATGGCGATGTTTCCCCTTGGTGAAATCAATTTCAATTATATGGCTCATTTTGTGGCATTTTTTCTTATATGATGTGCGGCGATATTCAACGGCCTTAAGGGAGTATTATGCCAAAGGAAATTCGTATTGCACTGGTTGATTTAGACGATTGTGAAGCATTGTATGGATCAAGTGGTACAAGTTTAGCCAATGAAAAATTGCATGCGCACTTGCGCAAGCATGAGTTAATGTCAAATCTGGTGTATGGGATGGTTAAGCGGCCTTCCTGTTTATCTGTTCACTAACCAATTCTCCATCTTTGAATTCTACATTGTCGGCGACCAATGTTAAAAACTTAAATCCCCTGATTTTTCTCCA
>CAZIIK010000097.1:0-5046 GCA_964539235.1 uncultured Gammaproteobacteria bacterium
TTCCATTGCTGATCCGTCAAATCACTCGGGTATACCTTTTCCATGGCTTGTGTGCTGCATATCACGTGACAAATAGGTATTATGACACTGCACATCCCAAAAATCCGCATCTGTTTGAATGCATAACAAGAAAAATACCCATTTTCGGACAGGCTCTTATAATAATTTTTTATCGAAAAACAATAACAAATTAATCTTTAAAGACAATATCCTGAACACTAACCCTTCTGCATCATAATCAATACAACCCAAACAGACGTATGATGAACAACACAATCATTTGCACAAGCGGCAGCAACACTTTAGACAAAATGCCTGTGACCAAAAGCAGCAACAGCAGAATCAGACTGTAACGCTCAATCCGTTCGTACTGCCAGGCCCAAGCGGGCTTTAAACAACTACTGACCACACGACTACCATCTAACGGTGGAATTGGAATCAAATTAAACAGGCACAACATGATATTCATCATGATGCCAGCCAAACCCATATGCACCAAAATAGTGGCCACCCACACATCAGCTTGCTGAAACATCAAGGCTAATTTTGCAATACCTGCCCAAATGAACACCATAACCAAATTGGCAACTGGACCTGCTAACGCAACCAATGCCATATCGCGCCGCTGGTGGCGCAGATTACGCCAATCCACCGGTACAGGTTTCGCCCAGCCAAACAAGAAACCACCGAAGAAATAAAGCACTGCTGGCACTAAAATGGTGCCGATTGGATCAATATGCCGCAATGGATTTGGACTCAAGCGCCCTAAACGGTCTGCTGTTTTATCGCCACACAGAGATGCCACCCAACCATGAGCCATCTCGTGAAACGTAACAGCAAAAATAATCGGGATGGCCCAAATAAATAATTTCTGAATTGCAGTAAATTCCATATACATAAGATCTGTTATACTCTGACGCGTTTTATTAGAGACCCTTGCACGAACAGATTATTGAGTGAAGTTCTCTATTAACGCGAATTCCCCATCAATAATCAAGGCAAACATGAGTCATCACACCCCTTTCCCAGATTTACCACAATTTCAACAGATCGATCTCACAACTGTTGTGGCACAACTCGACACTTTATTGCAGCAGAATCTCGAGACCATCGATCAACTGACCCAACTCGATCCTCCAAGCTGGTCAACGTTCATCACCCCACTATCGGATTTGGACAACTCATTGCAACAATTTTGGTCACCTATCAGCCATCTCCACAGTGTATGCAACACGCCTGAACTACGACCCATCTATGCGCAATGTATTGAACACATCACTGCCTACAGCAGTGAAGTCAGCCAAAACCAAAAGCTGTATCGACAATACCAGGCATTGACGACACAACCGGAATACAACACTTACTCAGCGGCACAAAAACAAGTCATCAAACATGCCATTCGCGACTTCAAACTGGCTGGGGTCCATCTTGCTGATACCGAAAAAACTCAGCTCAAGGCGTTACAGCAAGCATTGGCAGAACAGGCCACGCGATTTAGTCAAAATGTATTAGATGCCACAGAAGCTTGGCACTACATCACTCAAGATGAAGCGGATTTAGCCGGCCTGCCATCTGACCTACGCCAGCGTTGTTGGGTTACTGACGAACAGCATTGGAAACCTGGACTAGACTCACCCACATATATCGCTGTGATGACCTATGCAGAGCAACGCCAGCTACGTGAGACATTTTATACCGCCTACCAAACCCGAGCGTCTGACCAAGGACCACATGACAAGCGCTGGGACAACCAAACCCACATGGAAACCATTCTGCAAAAACGCCACGCAAAAGCGCAACAGCTCGGTTTCACCAATTATGTGGGCTATTCCCTCGCCGATAAAATGGCCGATGATTTCGCGCAAGTTGAACAATTTCTATTAGAACTGGCTGAAAAAGCACGCCCCAAAGCCATACAAGAATTAGACGACTTAACAGCCATTGCTGAAGCAGATGGTGTCGGCACGTTATCTCCATGGGACGTGGCGTACTACAGTGAAAAGCTGAAGCAAACGCGTTTTCATATTTCCGACCAACAGCTGCGCCCCTATTTTCCAGCGCTACATGTTTTACAAGGCTTATTCGCAGTTACCGAACAATTATACGGCATCAGCATGCGCCAAAACCCAGAGGTTGAGGCCTGGCATGCGGACGTTATGTTCTATGAGGTACTCGATGCACAGCAAAAACCGATAGCCGGCTTTTATATAGATCTCTACGCCCGGACAGGCAAACGTGGCGGTGCTTGGATGGATGAATTGCGCACCCGTTATCGCAACAACACAGGTGCGTTGCAACACACAATTGCTTATCTGGTATGTAATTTCACGCCGCCTGCGGATACACAACCGGCTCTATTAACGCACGATGAAGTCATTACCCTGTTCCATGAATTCGGTCATACCCTGCATCATTTACTCAGCCAAGTGGAATGCTACGACGTATCCGGCATTAATGGCGTACCGTGGGATGGCGTTGAACTCCCGAGCCAATTCATGGAGAATTTTGCGTGGCAGAAAACCGTTTTAAATCGTTTGTCCTGTCATATCGAAACAGCTGAACCATTACCTGACAACTTGTTCAATGCACTGTCGCAAAGCCGGACATTCAATAGTGGACTGCATATTCTACGCCAAGTCGAATTTGCCTTATTCGATCTGTATATTCACCGAGGTAACACTCAATCAAGCGCAGACATACAAACCTGCCTTGATCAGGTGCGCCAACGCATTAGCTTACTGCAACCGCCTGCTTATAATCGCTTTCAAAATGGCTTTGCGCATATTTTCAGTGGTGGCTATGCCGCGGGTTATTTCAGCTATCTCTGGGCTGAAGTCCTGTCTGCAGATGCTTTCGGCGCCTTTGAGGAAAATGGCATTCTGGACCCGGAGACCTGCCAAAGCTTCCAGGATATCGTGCTGGCCCCCGGCGGTTCTGTTGACCTACTGCAAGCCTTTACACGTTTCCGCGGACGCCCACCGAAAATCGATGCATTACTGCGACATTTGGGCATTGAGTAGGCGTAAAGCTGAAACTAAAAATACTTATCTACAAATCGACTTTTTGCTTTTTGTAGATAGATTTTTAAGTTGCTATTGCAACCATTCTTTGGCGTAACTCACGCGTTTAGGCTTTAAGGCCTCATCGCCTAAACGGCGTTTTTTGTCCTCGATATAATCGGCAAAATTACCTTCAAACCAAGTCACCTGGCTATCGCCTTCAAAGGCTAAAATGTGTGTCGCAATGCGATCTAAAAACCACCGATCATGCGAAATTAAAAAAATACACCCTGGGAACGTTAACAGCGCATTTTCTAATGCCCGTAATGTTTCAACATCCAAATCATTAGAAGGTTCATCCAACAACAATACATTGCCGCCGCGTCTCAACAGTTTTGCCAAATGCACACGGTTGCGCTCACCCCCCGACAAATTCGCGACAAATTTCTGTTGATCATTGCCTTTAAAATTAAAACGCCCAACATAATTACGTGAAGGAATCTCATATTTACCCACGGTAATGACATCTAAACCATCTGAAATTTCTTGCCACACGGTTTTACTGTCATCTAAATGATCGCGATGTTGATCAACAAACGCCAAATCCACTGTATCACCCAACTTCACATCACCTTTATCAGGATTTTCTTGGCCCGCAATCATTTTGAAGAACGTCGATTTACCTGCGCCGTTAGGACCAATCAAACCGACAATCGCACCCGCTGGCACAGTCAGGCTCAATTCATGCATCAAGAGTTTTTCGCCAAACGCCTTCTGTAAGTCGGTAATTTCGACAACTTTTTCACCCAGACGCTCTCCCGGTGGGATATACAATTCTTGCGTCTCATTACGTTTCTGAAAGTCTTGGCTATTCAATTCTTCAAAACGCTGCAAACGTGATTTGCTCTTTGCATGCCGCCCCTTGCTTTGCGTGCGAACCCATTCCAATTCCTGCTTGATGGCCCGCGCACGCGACGCTTGCTGCTTCTCTTCTTGCGCTAAACGCTGTTCTTTTTGCTCTAACCAAGCGGTGTAGTTACCTTTAAATGGAATGCCTTCGCCACGATCCAACTCAAGAATCCAACCAGCCACGTTATCGAGAAAATAACGATCATGGGTGACTGCAATGACGGTACCTTCGTAGTTATGTAAGAAATCTTCCAACCAAGCCACACTTTCCGCATCCAAATGGTTAGTGGGCTCATCGAGTAACAACACATCTGGTTTTGATAACAGCAAACGACACAATGCTACACGGCGTCTTTCACCACCAGACAATTGAGTCACATCAGCATCCCAAGCAGGCAAACGTAAAGCATCAGCCGCTTGATCCAACAAACGATCGATCTCCCAGCCATTGACAGCATCAATCTTACTCTGTAAATTCCCCTGCTCTGTCAACAGATCCTGCATAGCGTCATCTGACATCGGTTCGGCAAATTTCAGGCTAATCTCATTAAATGCATGCAGCCATTGCACCACTTCACCCAAGCCTTCTTCAACATTACCGCGCACATCTTTCGCAGGATCTAATTCCGGTTCCTGCGGCAAATAACCCATCTTAATGCCGTTCTGACAGACAATTTCACCATCATAGTCTTTGTCTAAGCCCGCAATGATTTTCAGCAAAGTTGATTTACCCGCACCATTGAGTCCCAGCACACCGATTTTGGCACCATAGAAAAAAGATAAGGAAATGTTTTTCAGAATCGTACGTTTTGGCGGCACGACCTTACTCACAGATTGCATGGAGAAGATGATTTTTTCAGACATCAGAATACGCTCGTAAAAAATGATGCGACATTCTATCTGGCTGGTGATGCAGAGGCAAACGAGACCTTATAGCCGCTTGAAAACGTGCTGATGTTTGCTGAATTGAATAGAGCCTGTGGAAGGGAGGTCCCTGAGAGGGTATCCGAGAAGCTTCTGCCTTCGGCCAAGCCTTTGTTAAAGGCATTTTTCAGCATGCTACCGTAATGCACTCTACATTTGGATTTTTGATGCAAATTTGATCATCAAAAGCCAAAAAGACTAATTTTCATGCAGC
>CAZIIK010000098.1:0-4276 GCA_964539235.1 uncultured Gammaproteobacteria bacterium
CCTGATCCAAGTCGGCCGAGCCAGTTCTAGGTGTACCAGCACAAGTACTATGAAAGCCTTCATCTGCTGTGTCAGAAAGACGGCTATCTGGTTTTATATCGGCGACAAAGCTGCAACTAATTACTGAGCTTAAACGTAGACCGACTACCTGATAGCCATGAGGCTGACTCAGCAGCAGAAAGAGTTCCTAGTACTTCTGCTGGGACACCTAGTACTGGCTCTGCAGACTTGGATCCGGCCATCGTTGATGTTGGTGCCGGCAGTTGTGATGGCACAGCAAGTTTATCTGAAGAAGCAAAAGCAGCAGCCGCTATATCAGTTAAGCCTGATGACTATGCTCAGGCTTGGAATGAGTTACATGGTATTGCGCAGGTTGATGGTACCCCTCAAGAAAAACGCGTTGCAGCACGAGAACTGTTTAAAGGTTTAGATGCCCAAGTTGATGTAAAATCTTTTTATGAAGCCGTGCTAGAAGCCAGCGTACAAACAGACAATCCATTAGCCTTTCTGCATGAGACAAGATGGACACGTTTCCATGTGCAAGTCGGTCAGCAAGAGATACCGACATCCCGTACCTTTTATGATTTTGCTTGCACAGCAGGTCACAGCGCTGAACATGATCATGTAACTTCCAGCCCATGTACGGCTGAAGGCAAGGGTCGGTTATTGGAAGCGTGTGCTCAGCAATTCAATATAGCCGGTGTTTTTTCACCCATGAAGGCTGGGAAACCCCTATCGCCAGTTCCACGCCACACTGCCATACCAGCAATGGATGCTTAGTTGAGCAGGCTGTTTTAACAGCCTGCCAAACAGCCAAACACTACCTTCCTCAATTCAATCGTTTAAACAGGGCATGCAGCATTACGGTAGTTAACATGGCCAAAGCAATGGTTAAACGAGGCAAAACAGATTCTCACAGCTGCATTTGAATATGGCAAAACCGTGAGCGCCCAACACCTTAACTCACCCTGAAAAATATGCTACCCTGCCGCCGGTTTTAATCGTACGACGAAAGAAGGAACACGATGAATTTACATGAGTATCAAGGTAAGCAATTATTCGCCGAATATGGTTTGCCCGTATCCAAAGGGTTTGCCGTTGATAGTGTTGAGCAAGCACTGTCTGCGATTGACAAAATTGGCGGGGATCAATGGGTGGTTAAAGCTCAAGTCCATGCCGGTGGCCGCGGTAAAGCAGGTGGTGTTAAATTAGTCAGCAACAAAGACGAGGTTGCAGAGTTTACCCGCACCATGCTGGGTTCGCGTTTGGTCACCTTTCAAACCGATGCCAATGGCCAACCTGTCAGCAAAATTTTGGTTGAAGCCTGTACTGATATTGCCAATGAATTGTACCTGGGTGCTGTAGTTGATCGTGGATCACGCCGCATTGTATTTATGGCCTCTACCGAAGGTGGCATGGAAATTGAAGAAGTTGCGGAAAAGACGCCTGAAAAAATTCACAAAATGCCGATTGATCCGTTGGTGGGGGCACAACCTTACCAAGCGCGTGAATTGGCTTTTAAATTGGGTCTAAATGCTCAGCAAGTGAAACAATTTACCAAGATCTTCCTAGGCCTGGCAAAAATGTTTCAAGAAAAAGACTTAGCCCTGCTAGAAATCAATCCATTGGTGATTACCACCGAAGGCAACTTGCATTGCTTAGACGCTAAAGTTGTGATCGATGGCGGTGCACTGTACCGCCATCCAGGATTGTTAGAGATGCGTGATCCAACACAAGAAGACGAGCGTGAACAGCGTGCAGCGGATTGGGATCTGAACTATGTCGCCTTAGACGGTGAAATCGGCTGTATGGTCAACGGTGCCGGATTGGCCATGGCAACGATGGACTTAATTAAGCTGCATGGCGGTAAACCTGCAAATTTCTTAGATGTGGGTGGTGGTGCCAATAAAGAGCGTGTTGCAGAAGCCTTTAAGATTATTCTGTCGGATGACAGTGTTAAAGGCATTTTAGTGAACATTTTCGGTGGCATTGTGCAGTGCGATATGATTGCCGATGGCATTATGGCCGCGGTTAAAGAAGTGGGTGTTGACGTGCCAGTTGTGGTGCGCTTAGAAGGCACTAATGCAGAACTGGGCGCGCAGAAATTAGCAGAAAGCGATTTAAACATCATTGCAGCTGAAGGTTTTACCGACGGCGCGAAGAAAATTATCGCAGCTGTGGCATAAGGAAGGAACGCATGAGTATTTTAATTGATCAAAACACACAGGTTATCTGCCAAGGTTTCACCGGTAAGCAGGGCACATTCCATTCTGAACAAGCCATTGCCTATGGCACTAAAATGGTGGGTGGTGTTACACCTGGCAAAGGGGGTCAAACGCATTTAGGTCTACCGGTTTACGATACCGTTAAAGACGCTGTTGCAGCTGATCGCGTTGACGCAACCGTGATTTATGTACCCGCACCTTTTTGTAAGGATTCCATTATTGAAGCAGCTGACGCGGGCATTCCTTTGATTATCTGCATTACAGAAGGCATTCCAGTATTGGATATGTTGGATGCGAAGCAGTATATCGAAGACATCAATGCGCGTGCCGGTGCACAAAAAATTCGCCTAATTGGCCCGAACTGTCCCGGTGTCATCACACCAGGCCAATGTAAAATCGGTATTATGCCAGGGTATATTCATCGGCCAGGTAAAGTCGGCATCGTGTCACGTTCGGGTACTTTGACGTATGAAGCCGTGCATCAAACCACAGCTTTAGGCTATGGACAAAGTAGTTGTGTGGGTATCGGTGGTGATCCAATTCCAGGCAGTAACTTCATTGATATTCTGCAATTATTTGAAGCTGATGCACAAACAGAAATCATTGTCATGGTTGGTGAAATTGGCGGTTCTGCCGAAGAAGAAGCGGCGCAATATATTAAGGACCATATCAGCAAACCCGTTGTATCTTATATTGCCGGTGTCACCGCACCGCCAGGCAAACGGATGGGCCATGCCGGCGCAATTATTGCTGGCGGTAAAGGCACAGCAGCCGATAAATTTGCTGCGCTAGAAGCCGCTGGTGTACACACCGTAAAATCGCCGGCTGAAATTGGTCAAGCGGTTAAATCCGTTTTGGGATAAATGGCATCGCCCATCCCGACAATGGATCCTATGCAACAGGCGCAAGCAACTGCTATGCGCCTGTTAGCACAACATGATCACAGCACGCAAGAGCTGCAGCACAAACTGCAACAAAAATATAATCTACCGTCATCTGATCTGGATGCTTTACTCACAGAGCTCACCTCAGCGGGTTATCTTGATGATCAAAGCTATGCCGAATGCGTGATCCGTAGCCGTTCTGCACGAGGTTATGGTTCAACATTTATTCAACATTATTTACAACAAAAGGGCGTTGCATCTGAAACCATCATGCAGGCTGAGCAGGAACTCAACATTGATTGGCTGGCCTGTTTGGCAGATCTATATGCCAAAAAATACCGCGGACGTCCCTGTGGAACCCCTGCTGAACGTCAAAAACGACAACGATTTCTATATTCACGGGGATTCTCGTATGAACTGATACGCCAGGTCTTGAGCTAGCATCAACATGTTGATTTGGAATACACCCGTGACACCAGCACACAGAGTTAATACAATTTGACTCTAGATTTTCCATATAAATTGAAAAGGCTATTTCTCGTGTTCAACACGTGAATTTTTAGCTTAAGCAAAATGCCAAGGATCGGTTTTGTACGCCATGAGCGTGCAGCGCCTTTCAATGGCTCATTGATCAGGGAGGATGTGATGTACCACGATTTACCTTTATATGATTCTACCTATACCCAAGGCGAATATAAGACGGCATTTTTGGATATTGATGACACACTGTTCAGTTGGAGCACAGGTAAATTACAACTTGATCGTTTTAGCGATGTGTTTTCTACGCTTAAAGCAGGCGATCAAGTTTGCTTGGTTACCGCTCGCACAATGGCCTCTTTTGAGACACATCTAAGACAAGCATTAAAAGCTTGTTTGCAGATAGGGGATTATAACATCACTGTATCTGACTTTAATAACGGTGATTGGTTAAAAAAAGAGCAGGTTGACGCGCTCACAATGACACAGGTCACAGCTGCGTTAGATGCTGTCTCATTCAACTGGAAACAAGCACTCATTAAAAACATTATGAGTTATGATAATTTCTGGTGTATGACAGTGTGAGTGAAGCGGCGTATCCTGTTGTCTATTTTCAGCAAAAATAAGTCAACAAAAATAGGAGATACGCCACATGCAAAATGTTACAGGAAATTTGGCTGCTGAGCTATC
>CAZIIK010000099.1:0-10420 GCA_964539235.1 uncultured Gammaproteobacteria bacterium
AGGTAAATTCCTACGCTCTACTCACCCGTCCGCCACTCGCCATCTGCAGTGCAAGCACTACAATGCTGCCGTCCGACTTGCATGTGTTAAGCATGCCACCAGCGTTCAATCTGAGCCAGGATCAAACTCTTCAGTTTAATCATTTTTTAAATTGACTGGTCCCGCATTTCATTGCTTTTTTGCTTATCATTTTTAATGAACTCGGCGAGGAAATCTGCTCCCGCTCGCCGCAAGAGGTTGGCATTATACTCACGACTTGTTTGGCGTCAACTCATTTTTTTACTTTTTTATTCGGCCGTAATATTTGGCATAAAACCACGGCCAGAAACGCTTCAAAAACAAGCGCTTTACTGAATATTCACCTTAGCAAATCGACGTTTACCGACCTGAAAGATTTTGCTATCACCAGCAGAAAAACCAACTGTCTTATCCATGACCTTTTCACCATCCACACGAACAGCTCCTTGGCGAATCATCCGAAAAGCATCTGAAGTACTCTCGACTAACCCAGCCTCTTTTAGCACATGACCGATCAGCACATCACCTTCTGTCGCCATGACAGAGACCTCTGGCATATCATCCGGCATTTGGCCACGCTGAAACTGCTGTACAAACGCCTCATATGCCTGCTCAGCATCTGCAGCACTGTGATAACGCGCCGCCAGTTCCTTTGCCAATTCCACTTTAACATCGCGCGGGTTTTTACCGGCCGCTACTGCTTGGCGCAATTCATTAATCTCAGGCAACGTACGGAAACTGAGCAATTCGTAATAACGCCACATCAAGTCATCTGATACCGACATCACCTTGCCAAAAATTTCCTGTGCTGATTCGCTGATACCAATATAATTCCCCAAAGATTTAGACATCTTATTGACGCCGTCTAGACCTTCTAATAATGGCATCGTCATCACTACTTGCTGCGACTGCCCATACGCTTTTTGCAATTCACGCCCCACCAGCAAATTAAAACGCTGATCAGTCCCGCCCAATTCAATATCGGCTTCTAACGCTACCGAATCATAACCCTGTAATAAAGGATAAAGAAACTCATGGATTGCAATCGGCTGCCCCGATTTATAACGCTTACTAAAATCTTCGCGTTCCAGCATCCGCGCCACGGTTGAATGTGCTGCCAGCTGGATTAAGTACCCCATGGATTTGTCCGCCATCCATTCTGAATTTAATACCACCCGCGTTTTTTCAGGATCCAGAATCTTAAATACTTGCTGCCGATAAGTCTGTGCATTTTCAGCCACCTGCTCAGCCGTTAATGGTTTACGCGTAACATTTTTACCAGTTGGATCACCAATACGGCCGGTAAAATCTCCAATCAAGAAAATCACTTCATGCCCCAGATCCTGGAACTGCCGCATCTTGGTTAATAAAACTGTATGCCCTAAATGCAAATCAGGTGCGGTCGGATCGAAACCGGCCTTAATGCGTAACGGTCGACCCAGCTTAAGCTTCTCCAGCAAAGCTTCTTCCAATAAAACCTCATCTACACCACGTTTAATTTGCGCTAAAACCTGATCAATTGAAGACACAATCAATCCATCCTATGATTACAACCACGAAAGGCCCGTATGGTAAAGGAATGCGCGATTACAATAAAGCCAAACCGCCGACAAAAAAAAGCAACACCACACCATTAATCAAGCGCATCCCGCTGCGTTATTGGATGCTATCCTTTATCTTGGCAACAGGACTGGCCATGCACTTAAGCAGTCAGGTGTGGCAAAACCAGCACTACCATAAGGTACCAGCACCTTCCTTGGTCCCGACAAAGCCTCACACACAAGCCGAAATTTCTGTACGCAAAGGCCATATTTTACATTCATTCTATCGCGCTCTGATCCATGCCGGTTTATCAGCCAAGCAAGCACTCTCACTACAAAAACACTTCTCACCTTATATTAACTACAACACATTGGGTTCAACTGACACCTTTCAAGTAATCACCAACAACCAACACAAAATCCTAGCGGCCTCCATTCAGCATAGGCACCATCGCTATGCCTTGCTGTTATCGCCTACCCAGCCAGCAAAATTTTTCGCTCAATCTACTGGCCTCAGCCAGCAAAACTTCAGCCTCAAAACCTTCTACGAACATCACGCACATAAAACCCATATACCTATTTCTTTATCCACACGGACTCAGATTCATGAGAAATACTGAACATTATATTGGCCTTATGTCGGGGACCAGCTTAGATGGCATCGACTCGGTAATCGCTTCATTTGACACGCAAACCGTTATCCACGCACACCATTTTCAGCCTTATCCAAAAGCTATCAAACACGCACTCACCCAGCTCATTGATCAACAACACGGCACACTGCTGGAGATAGGCACACTGCAACAACATCTTTCCATCTTATATGCGCAAGCCGTTAATACGCTCAAACAGCGACACCCCCAACTAGCCTCATCACTTCAAGCCGTTGGCTGCCACGGCCAAACCATCTACCACCAACCTGAAGGCGAACAACGCTTTAGTTGGCAGCTGATCAATGCCCACACACTGGCGCAGCATATTCAATTACCCATCATCACTGATTTTCGCGGTATGCATATGGCACTCGGCGGCCAAGGCGCTCCCCTTGCACCGCTGTTTCATGATGCCGTATTCAGACATCCTCACGTGAGCCGCGCTATTGTGAATATTGGCGGCATTTCAAACATTTCAATACTGAAACCTGACGCTCCGTTGTTAGGTTTTGATACCGGGCCTGGTAATACATTGCTCGACCAATGGATACAGAAACACCAACACCAAGCCTATGATCACAATGGTCAATGGGCCGCAACGGGCACCTGCAATACAACTTTACTCAACCGCTTACTGGAAGATGACTTTTTCAAACAACCCGCTCCCAAATCAACTGGCCGCGAAATATTTAATCTAGCCTGGCTGGAATCTCATTTACATGACAGTGCAGACACACCGGCTAATGTTCAAACCACCTTGACCGAACTCACTGCATGCACCATCACGCAAAGCTTATCCCATGACCCAGTTGACGAAATTTATCTGTGTGGTGGCGGCGCACGTAACCGTTTTTTGCTGGAACGACTTAAAGCCTTAAGTACTCAAACCATACAAACAACTGAGACATTAGGCATTGCCTGCGACCAAGTCGAAGCCAGCTTAATCGCCTGGCTCACTCAAAAACGCTTTCAGCAAGAACGCTTAAGCCTGAACGGTAAAAAACCCATATTGATGGGCGTTATCTATACGCCTTAAAATCTCACTCAACCTTACGCAATGCTCCACATAAAGGAACACCCATGCACAGAATTTTGCATTTATCACTCACCACATTGTTTGCCGGTAGTATCACCATAGTTCAAGCGGCATCAATCAAAACCACTGCGGTAGCTTTCAGCGACCTACCTGGTTGGCAGTATAGCCAGCCACAACAGACCATTCCTGCCTTAAAGCGTTCTTGCCAGCATGCACTTAAATACGCACGTTACCGCTCTCATAAAGACCCACGCGCAAACCCAATTTGGTTACGCACATGCCGCCAAGTGCTATCACTGCCGCACGCTATGCAAGCAGCTGAATCCCGCCGTTTTTTAATGCGCCACTACACACCTTATCGTGTCGCCAATGCTGAGGGCAATACCACTGGGACTTTCACCGGTTACTATCAACCGCTCATCAAAGGCAGCCTGACACGCACGGCGCAATATCGCGTACCCATTTACGGCAAACCCAAAGCCTTAACCCGCATCAAAATCAATGGACGCTCGACGTATCGTTTAAAAACAGACTCGGGTTACCAACGCATGGGCAGCCGCGCTGCAATCAGCGCAGGACCTTTACTGCCCAACACACCAGTTATTGCTTGGGTACAGAGCAAAGTTGACCGATTCTTCCTGCAAATTCAAGGCTCAGGCGGAATTATCTTACCCAACGGGAAACTGCAGTACCTGGGCTACAACGGCCAGAATGGCTATAAGTACTATCCGATTGGGCGCTATCTGGTAAAAACTGGCGCGATCCAGCCTAAGAACATTTCCATGCAAAGCATACGCGCTTGGCTGGAACAACATCCTCAACAAACACAACGCGTGATGAATCTGAATCCGTCCTTCGTTTTTTTCCGCCCACCAAATGTACAGCAACCCATTGGTGGTCAAGGCGTTGAGCTGACGCCAGGGCGTTCATTAGCCATTGACCACCGTTTATTTACCTACGGCTCACTATTCTGGCTATCAACGCATTACCCCAAAGTCGAGCATGGCAAAATTGTAACCGGCCAACCATTACAAAGACTTATGGTGGCGCAAGACACTGGCGGTGCCATCAAAGGGGCTGTACGTGGCGATGTCTTCTGGGGCAATAATGACCGCTCTGCCTGGCTAGCGGGTCATATGCAATCGACAGGGCGTTACTGGCTACTCATGCCAAAAGGCCTTAACCCATGATTTATTAAAAAGTTTATCTATATAAATAACACATAAAACCAGCAAATAATTTGCTAAAATAAATAAAAAACATATAAGACCCTGAAATGCACACGGATCGTGCTAACAGTGGATCAACAGCGCATTTAGCGCTCATTCAAGCCACTATCACTGTAAACTCACAACTATTGGTTGCGAAACAATACCTCATTTGGGCAGCTCGCCAGGCGCTACCAGACCAGCACCATGGATTAACGACATCTCAATACCAAGCGGTATTCAGCAAAATTTTGGCACAACCTGAGCTTGAAGACGCTGTACTCGGCTACGCTGACCCTGCAACCATTGCTGGCGACGATACGGAAACCAAAGATGGTGATGACCACCTGAAAGTCACGATCACCACGGATACAGACCCTTTAGCTGGTTTGGCAAAAAGCAAATCAAATACCGCGACTACCACAACATTCATCGGCAAATTAAGCCATACAACTTCGCTGTTATCACCTGCAGATCTAGCTCGTGGTGCAACAGCAGATCTGAGCACCATTATTCATGGTTATGCTGCATTGGCTAAAAATTATGGGTACACGCTTCCACCGTCACCAACACCCAGCAGCCTCAGAAAAACACATGCCTTTCATGGCAAAGAATCAGAAGAAGCCCAAATCAAACATCAACGACAATTGATTCGCAAAATAGCTGAAATCCTACGCCAACTCACCGCCTTCTTACACAGTCGTGCACCTTCAAGACGCCGCATGTTGACAACGAAAAAACATGATTTTCCGCCTATTGCACAACATCTGCTGGAAAAATTCCCAGCAACAAAACACGCAGCTTCAATTGGTATTTCCGCACTACTGTTGGGTGCTTCACTGCAACGCAATGAGATCCAGGTTGCACTGGAAATCGCAACGCAATATGGCGTCACATTTATCTTTCGAGATGGCAAACCTATTCATTACTTAAGCTGGGCGCATGCGTATATGGCAGAAGCGCTAGCACGCCATCATTCTCAATCCAGTGAAGAAAAATCAGAGGATCGGCTGCCCGGCACAGACCTGTTACCCGGTGGTATACGAACCCGGTCAACCAGTATAGAACCTCACACCCATGGTGCAGCGAAAAAAATGCTCTTAAAAGGCAAAACGGCCACCACAGGTCATGCTCAAGGCCAGCTCCATATTTCCCTGGAAGCAGCACACACGCAAGGCTATCGGGTCTATGATACTCAAAAAGATCGATTTATTGACCCATCCACATTAGAGCCGTTAAAAACATCACTTCCAGCTAAAAAGCATTGCCATGCCTTACCGATTAAAGATGAACCTGACTTCAAGTTTGAAGTTGTCTGTGCCTTAAATACCAAGACTTCCAAAGATTTAGATCGGCTACTCTCACAGCAAATTGGCATGTCACCCATACCAGACCCAAGACCTGAGTTTGCTGGCACCATGCTCTACTACTTTCCAACAGGTGGCATGCTGATCCGCTTAGTACCCTAGGAAGGCCTTGCCAACTTTTTGCACCCAGATACAACGAGCGATGAGAAAGCCCCGGATTACGCCAGGAAGCTGCGTGAAAAAACCACAACTGATGAATTTGCCACGCAGGAATTCTGGACAGACGCACATCAAAAAATGTTTGGCCCCTACAATCCCGAACAGCGTTGGTACTGTTTTAACATACCTTGTCCAGATATGGCGTCTTCAGATGAACGCGGTCAACTGGATGTCAGTTTTGCCGAGCACAATTTAAGCACCGGCAGCATCGAGACGCATGAAAGCGATATCGATCCACTGGGTGTGATTTTCCACGCCGATTTCAACTGGGAGAAACTGAAACGCGACCTGGGTATGTCGGATTTTCCCATGACCCAAGAAGCAGACTGCTCTACTATGGTGAATATTGCTGGATTAATACCCGGCAGCCAACTAACTGGTTTTGACTACCCAGCGGCTGCTATGTTGTATGAGCTCTTCAATCGGCGTTTAGGCCATATTCGTATTGCACATGCAGGTGAATATTGCACCCCAGTGATCCCGGGGGAGCAACCGGAAAAATGTTGCTTTATCGCGCCTTCAGCCAGCCGCGGTAATTTATTTGATAACTGTTACCACGCTGACACTGCAGCGCAAGTGGCACACTGGTTAAAACTTGAAGCTAAAAATGGCAGCCAAGTACGCCTACACCCGGCCTGGGAACGCTTTGGCGAAGCATTTAAAACCCTCAGCCAAATGGAAAATGCGCTATCACACCCTCATGACCATACTAAAAGCAATGCACTAGCATTTGCCGAAAATCGCATTCATAGTGCCATACAAAAATGTCGCTGCCTCAGCACAGATAAAACATCTCGCGGCACGTATCGTTTAAAGTCAGCGCTTAAAGAAGCTTGGACATGCTTCAAACACGAAACTGACCAACTGGAGACAGAGTGCAAAAAAACACAGATCGCACCCCAAAAAACCAGCTGTAGTCACTGAACTCGAGCGCATGCACGCCAAAATCACCGAACATTGCCAACCTATGTTAACGGCATTACAAACTGATTACGCAGCACGCGCTGCGAATATTGGCTGCGCCACATGGGCATGACTCTGGCTAACAGCTTGCTGCAGCGGTAAACCAGGGCCTACAGTTTTTCCAGCTTAAAACAGTTATATCAACAGAACCGGAAAGCCAACTTGCACACCAAAACAGCACTTCGCCTATGATGAAGTATCTGTTTTGGTGGAGGCATTTTGCAGCGTCTCTTTATTAATACCTGCTGCCTTATCTGCCGAAGCGCTAACGCCATCCGAAATACCCTTGGAACCTTGCTTCATACCATCCACAGAAGACTGCATGGCCTGACCGCCCGATTGGCCAATTTGCTGTGATGTCGATTGAACGGTATTGGTCATTTGCTGCAGATCTTCTAAGCCCACTTTTTCTGCCTGGCCACCAATCCAATGCATCACTTTCTCCGGCACCTGATAAATGGTCGAGAAGCATTTGTTGAACGCCAGCACAATAAATTGCGCAAACACCACTAACATAATACACGCCAAAATACCTTGCGTGTCCGGATTCGACACCGCAGAACTACCAGAACCCGTCGCCTTGGGAATAATCCCCTCAGCCACAATATGGAATCCTTGCGCAGAAAACTTCAGCACAATAAAGGTCAAGACCATGGCAATTAACAAGCCCAACACCATTAACACCGGACGAAACACAATCCCTAAGAACATTTTTACGCCCGGTACAATATGACCCACAATGTCATTGCCGCCAGGGTGTGTCAGACCTAACATCATAATCGGCGCAGCAATCATGGCTTCAATCGTCCCCAATAGCCAAGCAATTTCACCGGCCCAGAACAAAATATAGGGCACCAACGGAATCAGAATCGAGAAATTAACCGCCGCCGCAAACAATAAGGTAAAGACCAGAATCGCCAACGGCATGTAAATTAACTGTAACGCCAAATGCAGTTGCTGCGCCATCGATGCCAATTGCAAAATGGTTTGCGTGGCAATACCAATCGCCACACCCGTTGTCACAAATGGTGCACCCGAGGCAGCAATGGCCGCTGCGTTGCCGGCAATCGCAGCGCCACCTTCGACCGCAAGACCTTCTAAAATTTCAGTTCTAAAGTGATCAAAAATCTTTTGGCAAGAGTTCACCACTAAGCCAATAATATGCTGACCAATGGTCTGGACTTTCGCCACCATGTTGAACTGAGCATCGGCCAAAGACGACGAATTCTTGCTGTTGACGCTCGCCAGGTCATAAATCTCATTCATGATATTGACAAAGTTAGACGCCATTCCATCTGCCTGGCCGTGCGTGGGCGTCCACATATACCCGCTACCAATTAGGCCACCGAAAATTTCATCCAACACCCCTTTGACGGGCAAGGTATCATTCATAGCCAAATTTGAGCCATCATTCTGCTGACCATTCGGGTTATAAATCACCCCATTCCATTGCAAGACTGCCACCATATTTTCGATGTATTGCAGTAGATCAGCATGCGATAAGCTGGGGAGTATGCGTTGAATCGCGACTAAAATCTAAAACGGGCGCTGCAAGCTTGGATTGTTCGCCATAGATGATCCCATCAAGGCTTGATACAAGGCTTTTTCCTGAGTGGTCATATTTTGCTGATCTTGTGTCCACTGTTTGCTGCTATCAATGGCGCCCTTACCAGTAAAGGTATTGCCGAACAATAGATAGTTCACTGTGGACGTCCAATCAGGTAGCTTCAATGTCGTGGTGCCCTTTTTAACAGGACTACTACCTGATGGCCCTAGTGATACCGTTATTTTCTGAGCAATTAATGAGCCTTTGACCAAAGTCCATGGCAGTTTAGGACTGCTGCGCTGCTCTTCCGCTATAAAAGCTGTCGAAGTGCCAGACACCGACGAGTCGTTGTTGTTAATCGTAGCATGCGCATTCACGGAGAGTTGTAGGCTGGCGACATCTTTAGCCAATTGCTTTAAGTTGGAAGACATCAATTTATTGAGGGACAAATACGCTTCACAGCCATACCACCAGCTGTCGGTATAGTGCACACAAGGTGATGCAACATATTTTCCATTCGGATCCGTCGGATCAGAGGGCCATAAATCCTTGCAATTCTTCGCTGGATTTGGGCCTGTGTTTGGCATACAGACACGGTTCATGCTGAGTGTAACTTTACCGTCTTGTTTGGTTTGACCTGAACCTGGGCAGACCGCCAACTGACTGGAACTCTCTTGAATCAAACCCGCCAAAATCGCTGAAGATACACCATTAAAAGAACATTTATCGCTGTTACACGGTGCTGATGGCTTACCATTAATGCCGATAAAGTTTGAAAACAAATGCACCGGTGACACCGTGGTATTGGTATTTGGAATAGCACCCGGTGTGCTGCCCAGCCAATCTTCCAAATCATCTGGCGTAATGCTGGCCGTGTTGCTCGGATCTGCTTTTTTAACCCCTAGGTTATAGGTCAAATGCCCACTAATATTAACAATATCATTCGCTACTTTGCCTGTTGTGTATCGATTAAAAGGCGCGGGATAATAAGCTTTTGAACTAGCAAACGGTATTTCAGGTTGATAATTTGTACCAACGCCTCCCACAAGACGCCCTTGCAACCATTTTCCTTGGGAATTGACTACGTTCACAACCTGACTGGCACCATTGCCTAAACCATCGTATATGCAAGACTCAGGGGGAAAATCCGGATCAGGCGACACGGCATCACACTGTTTCTTATCACCACCCGGAAAATCTTCTGTTGCCGAAACACCCCCAGAACTTCGAAACATAGGCCAAAGCCACTGACATGCCCCATAGTTAGGGCCTCACAATTTTGCATCAGCGGTTCCGTAAAATCATAAGAAGGCTGCCAGGACCCACCATTTGGCGAAGATGGTGAATATATATCTATTCGTGTTAGCAACAGTTAAGGTACCTGAAAAATGACTAGGCTTACCAGCCAACACCGTGTCGACTGCACCGTATAAGAAGACTTGTGCCAACTGTTGGTTAACCGCCGTGACCAATGCCGCGGGCACCTTGGGCACGAAGCCAATGTCGACATCATCGATGCTTTGTGACCACACATACATCGCCATGCTGACACCGACCAACAATACATACATCAATAGGTACTGAATCGCACAAAAACCGCTTTTAATCGGCACGACCATAATCGGACCTAAGACCGCACGCACCGGTGTACAAACAGAACTCCATTGACGACCTAAAAATTGACCCTCATGAGCTGTATTTAAGGTCCCGATGATTACCATGGCCGCATAGATCACTAAAAACGCACCGAGTAGCGCATAATCAAAATGCGCCAAAAAACGCGGAATCAATGTGGCGGGGGTTTGCGCCGGTTGACTGGTAATCAGTGCCTGAATCGGCTGGCCAAAAATTTGGTATAAAAACCGCACAGATAAGTCCGGACACTGCGCAATGTTCGCGGCTCCCGTACATAAATGACTGATATTAAAT
>CAZIIK010000100.1:0-4478 GCA_964539235.1 uncultured Gammaproteobacteria bacterium
GATGAGACGACTGTCTCCTGATTAGCAAACTCAGTAGACACCATTAATAGCCAAATTAACCATCAGTAACTTGATGGGTAGCGGTGCTGCATGAAAATTAGTCTTTTTGGCTTGTGATGATAAAATTTGCATCAAAAATCCAAATGTAGAGTGCATTACGGTAGCATGCTGAAAAATGCCTTTAACAAAGGCTTGGCCGAAGGCAGAAGCTTCTCGGGTACCCTCTAAGGACATATGCTAAACGCAACCGTTTCCTCGCCTAAACCCAACGGCAAGGTTTTTAATACTGCACCGTCTAATTGACGAGCCTGCAGCTGCTGCGCACTGCGGCGTAAGGTAAAGGTCTTCGTTGGTAGCGGCAAGCGGTAAAAGCGTGGGCCAAGTTCGCAGAGGAAACGCTTGAAACGTTGTTGATGTTCCACAATCGATAAATCCAGACCACTGGCTTCAAATGCCTGTGCGTAGAGTTGCGGACCAATCAGTGCGGTATAACACCCGGCAGCACATCCACAGGCTGTCATTTTACGCGTATGCGGTGCGCTGTCCGTGCCGGCAAAGAACTGTTGGTTATTGGGATCAATAACCGCTTCACGCAACGCTTGACGATCTTCGGTAAATTTTAATAAAGGCAAACAATACAGGTGATATTTCAAACCCTGCAATAAAGTCCCGACGGTGTATAACAAATGCTGCGGTGTAATCGTCGCCGCAATATTGATGTCACTTTGCTGTACAAATTCAACTGCGGCTTGAGTGGTCAAATGTTCACAGACAATTCTCAACTGAGGGAATTCATCACGCAAGCGCGGCATGGTGTCGCGATAAAACTGTGTTTCGGCATTCGACGCCTGATCAAAATAATGCTCTGCCGTTAAGCCATGCTGCTCACCATGAATACATAACACAATGTCATGCGCCATCATTTCAGCGATAACACCATTGGCGATCAGTTGATCAATGGGGCAACCATGATCGGCATTCGTCGTGCCGTGCGGCGGATAATATTTACACGCGCGTAGTAAGCCCGAAGCGGCGCCGGCTGCAATCATTTCAGGTGTTGTATGTTTGCTCAAGTACAGTGGCACGATAATGTCTGTAAACTGATCGCCACCCACAGCACTAATCTGCGCTAAATATTCCTCGATACTTAAACCAAAACTGTCATCCTGTTGCAACACTTTTGCAACCGGTGGCTGAGTGTTAGGCATTGCCAAGACGCCGAGACATTGCGCTGACAGGTGATCTGCCACGGTAATTGATAATAATTCATCTTGACGCAAATGCGTGTGTAAGTCGTACCATTGCGGTAATTCAAATTGCATGATTTTACTCGTCCATTATGCCAACGCTTGTTGCACCATCATGTCGCCACCAATCATGGCTGGGGAGATCACTTCTGAAGCCCCGACGCGTTTGGCTTTATTAATATTCTGTTGTTGGTCAATGCGACAAATCAAGGTCACAGATTTGGTGGGGTGTTCTTGTAAAATTCCGTCTGCCGCCATAATCGTCAGGATGTTGTCGGCATCATTGGCAAAACTGGTGATTAAGGCTTTGGCATGTACTAAGTTAGCTTGCGATAGAGTCTCACGATCAGTCGCATCCCCGGTCATGGCAAAAAAGCCCTTGGCACGCAGCGAGTTGACCAAGTCATGCGTGTTGACAATAAATAGACAGGATTTGCCTTGTGTCAGTAATTGCTCACCGACATAGAGCGCCATGGGGCTGTAACCACACAAAATTACATGCCCTTTGAGTTTGCTTAAATGTCCCATAATGTTGAGCACTCCTTTCAAACGGTTTTCGATAATAGGGCCGATCAAAATACTTAAAGCCGCCACAAATGAGCTGACGCCGATGACGACCATAGAAGAGGTAAAGATTTTAGCATTTAACGTACGCGGCACAATATCGCCATAGCCTAAAGTACTGTAAGTCACCAAGGTGTAATACACCGCTTCGACCCAATTATGAATGCCATTGAACTGTGCGCGCAGCAGATAACTGCCGAAGATGCCATAGACCAAGGCAAGCATCACGGACAACCACGCGATCATTTGACTGGCGGTCATTTTATGTTGGCTGACCCGCTGAAAATCGCGCACAAAAACCAACAACAATGTCATATAAATCACAGATGCCCAGAAAGTTTGCGTCACAAATTGACCATACAAACTGTTCAACAACGCCAGTCCTAACAAAAGAAAGGCACCATACCAAGCGGCCTTACGGCGGTGATATAGCCCCAACCCTAATGCCATTAAGGCCAAGCCAAGAAAAATCGACAGAATATCGCTGGTCTGCTGTGACGACACAATGATCAAATACTTCGAATACAGCGCGAGCTCTGGATCATTATGCAAATCAAACAATGGCAAGATGCCGGTGGTAAAGTTAATTAATCCCACCAGAATCAATGCAATGGCCATCAATAATGGCACAAAACGATGTAATACACGTCCAAAAGACATGGGCATCACCTTTACTCGTCTAATGCTGCACGCACGAAGCCTTCAAACAAAGGATGGCCATCGCGCGGTGTGGAGGTGAATTCTGGGTGGAACTGACAACCGACAAACCATTTATGCGTTGGAATTTCGATAATTTCGACCAACTCGCCATCGACCGAACGCCCTGCAATACGTAACCCCGCTTGTTGCAAGGCTTCGACATAATGATTATTGACTTCATAACGGTGGCGATGACGTTCTAAGATTTCATCGGCGCCATATAATTCACGGCATAAGCTGTCGGCCGCCAATGCTGATTTTTGTGCACCCAACCGCATGGTGCCGCCCAGATCAGATTGTTCAGAGCGTTGTTCAGTTTTACCGGAAGCATCTTGCCATTCGGTAATCATCGCAATCACCGGATCTGCACAGTCAGTGTCGAATTCCGTACTATTGGCACCGCTGAGGACTAACACATGGCGCGCATACTCAATCAAGGCCACATGCAAACCTAAACAAATCCCCAAATAAGGCACTTGATGCTCACGCGCATATTGTGCAGCTTTGATTTTGCCTTCGATACCGCGATTCCCAAAACCACCTGGCACCAGAATGGCATCGACATGACCTAAAGCTGCATCCGGATCTTGTGCAACTGCTTCAGCATCTAAGTAATCGATATTCACCTGCGTGTTGGTGTGTAGGCCGGCGTGTATCAATGCTTCTGATAGCGATTTATATGCATCGGTTAATTCAACATATTTGCCCACCAATGCAATCGTCACCTGATTTTTCAAAGATTTTTGCTGCGCGACGACTTGATCCCAAGCGGCTAAATCTGCCGCCTGCTGCGGTAGATTCAACCGAATTTTGACATACTGATCCAATGACTGTTCCAACAACAAACGTGGGATGGCATAAATACTGTCAACGTCTACCGCGGAGAACACCGCATTCGATTTCACATTGGTAAACAAAGCGACTTTTTCACGTTCTGATGCCGACATGCTTTTTTCAGAACGGCACACCAAAATATCAGGCTGGATCCCAATCGAACGTAATTCCTTAACTGAATGCTGGGTAGGCTTGGTTTTGAGCTCACCGGCGACTTTAATGTAAGGCAACAAAGTCAGATGCATGTACAACGCTCGTTGATCGCCCAAGGTCACGCCAAGCTGACGGATTGCCTCTAGAAAAGGCAGGGACTCAATATCACCGACCGTGCCACCGACTTCAACCAAAGCAACATCGAAGCCTTCTGCTACCGCTAACACGCGACGTTTGATTTCATCGGTAATGTGCGGGATCACCTGCACAGTTGCCCCTAAATAGTCACCACGCCGTTCTTTTTCGATCACCGTTTGGTAAACCTTGCCCGAGGTCATGTTATTAATCTTGCGCATTTTGGTTTGAATAAAACGCTCGTAATGACCTAAATCTAAATCCGTTTCGGCACCGTCTTCGGTGACAAATACTTCACCATGCTGAAATGGACTCATAGTGCCCGGATCGACATTGATATAAGGGTCGAGTTTTTGCATGGTGACTTTCAAGCCACCTGCCTCTAATAAAGCGGCTAAAGAAGCCGCTGTAATGCCTTTGCCAAGGGAAGAAACCACACCGCCGGTGATGAAAATAAAACAGGGTTGTTGAGACATGTTTGTCAGGTACGCCATTGCGGAAACAATGGTTTTGCATCATAGCAAACGGCTCGATAGAGCGCTATAGCAATATCTTTCCATGTAGGAGCAAAATAGTGGTATCTGTATTCAGGTCAAAGTGTTTTCAGTCAAATCGACTCATGGTGCCCTTCGTTGCAGTTTGGAGAGAAAACGGATAGCCGCTTTCTTGTTCTTACGCTTCTGCAATAAGATATCTGATTCAAGGCCTTTAGAGGGTACCCGAGAAGCTTCTGCCTTCGGCCAAGCCTTTGTTAAAGGCATTTTTCAGCATGCTACCGTAATGCACTCTACATTTGGATTTTTGATGCAAATTTGATCATCACAAGCCAAAAAGACTAATTTTCAT
>CAZIIK010000101.1:0-11247 GCA_964539235.1 uncultured Gammaproteobacteria bacterium
CTTTCTTCACACAAAGTCAGAGCATGGAAAATAAAAAAGCCATCACTCGTGATAATGCGCCAAAACTGCCCATCGCCATTTTACCTGCGCTTTGATTCTGCAAAGTAAGGTACGCGGCTAATCTAAATGCGCCACCCGCAACAAACGCCGTTTTTTGTGATCCAATGGCGCCAAAAAGTAGTAAGCCACTGGCACAACAATCAAAGAGAAGAAGGTACCGAACACCATACCGCCAACAATTACCCAACCAATTTGCGAATGACTGTTAGAACCCGGTCCGGTAGCCAATGCCAAGGGAATCGAACCTAATGCCATGGCAAAGGTGGTCATCAGAATCGGCCGAAACCGCGTGACTGCTGCATGACGAATTGCATCGACCAAAGTATCGCCTTTTTGCAAGCGTTGATTGGCAAACTGCGTAATCAAAATCCCGTGCTTAGTAATCAAGCCAACCAAGGTGACTAGACCGATATTGGTATAAAGGTTAATGCTGCCCCCGGTTATTTTTAACGTCACCAAAGCCCCGACAATACATAACGGCACTGTCAGTAAAATAATAAAAGGATCCACAAAACTTTCGAACTGAGCGGCTAACACGAGATAGATAAACACCACGGACAATAAAAACAAATCCAACATGGCATTATTCGATTTCAAGAATGCTGTAATCCGGCCGCTAAACGCAAATTGCTGGCTGCTGGGCAACAAACGACTCATGTTGTGTTGAATGTAATTCACCACAGTACCCAAACTATAGCCCGGTGCCAAATCAGCTGAAATCTGCGCTGAATCCATGCGGTCAAAGCGGTACAAATTATTCTGCCGTACGGATGAATTTAGCTGGATCAAATTGGATAACGGCACCATCGCAGCATTACCGGCCTTATCAACGGTCTGACTGCGCACGTAAATTTTACTCAGGCTGGAGAAACTGCTGAGGTCTTTCATCTGCATCTGCACACGCACATCATACGTCTGGTCAGCCTGTTCAATATTAGTAATGTGTTTACCACTGAATAATGTGCTGATAGTGTCGGCGACATCTTGCAATGAAACCCCTAAAGACGCCGCTTGGTTGCGTTTAAATTTGACCTCAAATACTTGATTATCAAACTTTAGATTGGTCGTCACACTTTGCATACCCGGATACGATTTAAACACCCGCATCACTTTATCGACCGTCTTCTGCAAATCACGATAGCTGCCTGTAGCCGTCATAATATGCACCTGAATGGCTTTACCATCCGTGTTATTGCCATAGCTCACGGGATCAGGCAATTCCCCACTGACCAACACCCCAGGAATCTGGTCCAGTTCGGCCAAGATATGATTCATCACCGCCTGTGTAGAAACCGTACGCTGCCCCCAAGGTTTGGTGACGATAAAATTAATCGCGTTGCCCGCATTAATAAACGATAAATAATTCTCAATGTTCGGGTTAGCTGCATAAATCTTTTCAAATTTACGCATATAGCCATCGGTATACGCCACCGTTGAACCAGGCGGAGAGGTGATATTCAACTGAAAGAATCCAATGTCTTCTTTGGGCACAAAAGACTGCGGCACGGCTTTGAACACAAAATAGCCGCCAGCTGCAATCACCGCCAACGCGACCACCACCCAGATACGATAGTTCAATACCACAACCAACACACCACAATATAAGCGATTCAAATACACAAAAGTTGTATCGACCCACTTTTCTAATCGTGTCTGCTCTGCCTGACTGCGTAATACCCGTGAACACATCATCGGCGACAAGGTCAATGCCACAAAGCCTGAAATCAACACTGCACCCGCCAAAGTAAAAGCAAATTCACGAAATACTGCCGCACTGAACCCATGGCTAAAACCACTTGGCGCATAAACTGCTGCTAAAGTCAGTGTCATAGCGACAACAGAAAAACCAATTTCTCGACTGCCTGAAATCGCCGCACGCAATGGTGAAAGCCCATGTTTTTCGATATGACGATGAATATTCTCCAAAACGACAATGGCGTCATCGACCACCAAACCAATCGCCAAAATAATGGCTAACAGCGTGACGACATTAATGGAAAACCCGCACAGCAGCATCACACCAAATACTGAAATCACACAGACCGGAATCGTCACAATGGGCACCAACGCAGCACGCACCGACCCCAAAAATAAAAAAACCACCAACATCACCAACACAATGGCAATCAACAGTGTTTCAAAGCTTTCACCAATCGCCGCTTTCAGGTAAGTCGACTGATCATAGGTAATGCGCATCGTCATACCCTGCGGCAGCTTCTTGTTAATCTGCGCCAGGACCTTTTTTGCCTCATTGGCGACGGTAATCGGATTAGCACTGTCTAAAGGCCGCACTTCCATATCAATGGCATTCTTGCCATCAGTCCGCATCGGCGAATCTTCTAGACTGCTGCTACCAAGATCGACCGTGGCAATATCTTTTAAACGCACGATATGACCGCCATTGTCGCGAATAATCATCTGCTCAAACTGCTTTGGATTTGACAACCGTGTGTCAGACACAATCGAATAATTGCGACTCTTGCCTTCAATCGCGCCACCAGAAAAATCGATATTGTTGGCTTCTAATGCGTTCTGCACATCGGTAACCGTTACATTCAGCGCCGCCATTTTTTCCGGATTCAGCCAAATGCGCAGGGCATAGCTGCTGGCGCCATACAACCAAATCGCGCCCATTCCCGGTAGATTTTGCAATAAAGGCTGAATATTGCGTGTCACATAATCATGAATTTTGGCTGAAGACAGATGCTGATCAAGAAAACCAACATTCAACACAGGCGATGCCACACCACCCGATGAAATCACTGGTGCATTGATATCGGTCGGCATTTTGTCGCGCACGGAAGAGACTTTATCGCGCACCTCTCCCATAGCTTTCACCATATTCACGTTATCGGCGAAGGTTAAATAAATATACGAATGGTGGTAACTACTTTTTGAAGTCATCTGCACCAAACCTTTGACACCGATCAGTGCATCTTCCAAGTAATGCGTCACCTGGTTTTCCATCAATTCCGGACTGGCGCCGGCGTAATACACTGATACCTGCGCAATGTTTTGCTTAATTTCAGGAAAATAATGCAGTTCTAAACTGTGGTATCCAATCACGCCAAATACAATCAAGGCCAGACTCAACACAGTGGCAAAAACGGGACGTTCGATACAAATATCACTGAGTTTCATAGGTACGCACAGAGAAAAAATGGCTCGCGGCAGTATACAAGTCGATATCAAATAATGACAGAGGCCTTCCGTTAGGTTAAGCCTTTAATGCAAGACATTAGATCGTGTTGCCACAAGTTTTTTTAGTGTGAACACTGCTATGATTGAACGCCTGAAATATAAATTTAAATCAATAAACCAATGTATTTGTTTAGTTTTTATCTATATATATTTATATAAAAATAAAAAATTATATTCCCTGCTGAAATTTTCGCTATAATGCGCCCCAGTCAAAAAACAGCAGTAAGGCTGTTGCTATAACTTCAGTAGTAGATGAAATTCAAGGCCAAATCTGCTGAGCAATCCGCTCATAGATGAAGCGTTTGAGGGCCCCCACTTTCGTCAGGGCAAGCTTTGAAAAAGATTTTAACAATAAAGTTTGCTGCTAATGAGGTAATGAAATGGTCTTACCGTGTAAAACAGGAAAAACCAATGAAACCCCATCACTTGCTCATCACTAGCCTATTACTCATCAGCGCAGGCACTGTAATGGCCGACAGTGTAGCAACCGCACACCAAGCACCGCGCAATTTTGTGCAAACAGCGAAAGCCGTTACTTTTAAAACTGGAAAATCTGGCCAAGTGGAAATGACCCTTCATGGTGTATCAGGCAAAACCTTGTGGTTCAGCGATCGCCCGATGCGTAAGGCCGGCACCTATACCACGCAATATTTTGTTAAAAATTGGTACACACCTGCTCAAAGTGGCTTCAATAACGACAGCCCCAACGCAACCCTTACCGCCAACGCGCGCGATGATGATGCCGGTGATACCGTGATGTCAGTCATGCAACTGAGCAACCCGCAATATTCTGTGACCAAGCGTACACTGAGCTACACCATTTCACGCATCTTTCACCATGGCAAACAGGCCAAAACCCTGCACAACGACAGCTTGTTTATTGATGTCTGTTTTCCACCATTTGGCGGTTGTTAACAAACCTGCTTAATCAACCCCAAGAGAAAAAGGCGCCTGCGCAGCCGTCAGGCGCTCCATATCTCCTGCTGTTCGCACCACACTATTACGCGCTGCTTGCATTTGATACAACACAAATCCACCAGCAGCAAAGAAACAAGCCGTACCCGGCCAATACAAGGAAGGATCAGGACGGTGCTCAGGCTCACCCATGCATGCGTACAGCACAGGGAAAAACATCCATACCGCAAATGCCGAGCCTGGCACTATAACCAATGCAATCAATGTTTTAAGCAGCAGCATGGCATTCATGGCCATACGATCGCAGGTTTGTGCACAAATGCTGCGACCGGTTTCGCGTACCACACGTGATGCCAAAGCTGTATCACCAGTATTGTCTACCAGAAAAGCTTGCGCGACTTTAGGCAACGCATCAGTACCTCTTCCACTTAACTGCCACCGTGGTAGTTGACGGTGTGATTGCATGTACGCCTTAAAGGCAACAGCCGATACCATGGTTGAATGCACCGACCACAACCCAGCCAAGCCATACATTTCACCGACCAGCATGCCGGCTAACCGCAAAGCAGCAAGGTGATTTTGTGGATCCCAAAAGTCACCATGAGTGGCAAAACCTAAATACAAGGCATAGCCAACAACCGCAGACACACTGCCCAATGTGAGCAATGTGCCTTTATGCCGCCAAAGTTGTATTGATAATACCGAACGATCGGCAATCGCACCGAATAGACTGACACCCAATAATTCCTGCGCATGCGGCTGCACCCGATCCCACCATATATCCAAAGCTTCAGCAGTCTCTAGCGAGGAAAAATAGCTACGCCATTCAACTGGCACCTGCGCATGCATCAGCCTAAGATAGCTGGCTTTAAAATCTGCCAACGCAGCAGGCAGCTTAAGCTTATCCAACACCTGTTCAAAGACAACACCCCGCTGTGTTATAGCAGTTAATACACGTTCAAATTCAGCTGAATCTTCAGCAGTAAAATCTTGCGGTAAAGGCAGCAACACACGAGCCATGAATGCAGTCTCATCTATGGAACCTGGCATATTTAGAAACACTTTATCACCGCCGCGTTCGGATTCATGATCAACCAATTGCTGACGCAAGCTTTCAACACGCTTGAAAAAACCATCATGCACCGGTCGAAATTTTGGCGCCCAACGGGCTAATGTTGTGGCATCCGTGCTCGATGTAGCAACTTCTGCCACAGCCACCTGATGAGCTATTGGAATAGACTTATCCACTGCTTTCAGTTCTACACGAGCACCGGTTGGTAAAAGTTTCGCTTTCGCTTTAACGCCATTCGCCACCCGTTGTATCGCCTTAAAATCCATGCCTGCTTTTCTAAAATATTGCCAACTTGCTGGGTGAACAATCCGTTTAATGATTTTAAGGCCAGTGCCAGCAGCCGCACCGGTTAAATGCCGCACACGAAATTGATACTGCACACATTGTATAAAGTGCTTCAGCCAAGCGTCTTGTCCAAAACCCGCATGAGCTAAATCTTCTTTTAAATCAACCAACTGGGTCCGAAATGGCTGGCATGGCCAATAATAGTGGTTAGAATATGACGGCAATTGGTCAGTCTCTTGGTAATACAATAAGCAGGCATCCATATTGGATTCTTGCAGACCAAAACGATCGGAAGAACTTTTACAATTACCCAAGGTTTTGTGCATGATGCGCTCAAAACTGGCGGCCATCAGACTGCGGTTTAATCCATCATTTTCCACCACATGCTGGTTTAAAGTGAACAAGTAGCGGACAGCTGCCTGCAAACGCAGGCGTAAATTCTGTATCAGCGACTGCTTGCATTGTTCATCTGTAAACAACTGACGCAATTCCTCAACCTGCCGGTGCAGTACTTGCAAGTCTTCAATCGACACCGCACGAATGTCTTCGGCATAACGGGTGGTTAAACGGCGTAGAAAAGTGCGAATAGCTTGCAGATACTTAACTTGACCTACTATGAGAAATCGTCGTGTTTCAGGGTGAGCTTGATTCAACGCTAAAAAGTCACCCAAGGCATTGGCAAAACCAACCACACTGGCCCGACAGCCAATCGGTTGTGCCGCCAAATCACTGTCTAAACGTGCTAAACCCATCGCACCAGATAACTTTACACGCGTCCACACCCAGTTCTCAGCCCTCAATTCATTGATGGCGAAATTGTTAAAATCAACGGTTGGATACAATGGCATGCCATTGACCACTAGCCCCCGTGCTTGTATACCGTGCCAAGTTTTTAGTCGTTCAAGAACGGCTGGACCAATCGGCACATCGTCAGGCATCAAGCCTTCTTCATGGTCGTCACGCAACGTAACCTGACCCAACAATATCTTTTGCAATAGCAAAACTGCTTGGCGCAGTTCTATCACCATGCGCGCGTTGTCATCTTGAAAAGCACCACAACACAGCAACCGCGCCAGCCCATCTTGCAACGTCGGCGACAGCAAACTACTCCAAGATATATGCGGATGCCACCGTACCTGCGCTGCAAGCACAGGATCCGCCACCAAAGCCTGCATATCGGCGACATACATATGCAAACTGAGGTCAAAGGCCTGCACCACATTGCTCATCAACTGCGCCAGATACAATTTTGGCTCAGAGAAATGGCCATAAGGTGCGGTGGGATAAGAACCATCGCGCAGCCAATTGGCTTGATATAAACAATCCCCAGCGCCTGAATACACGCGCATTTCATGCACACCAGCTTGAGCGCGCACCCACAAGTGACGCAACGTCGCCGGCGGTGTAGCTAAAAACTGTTCTACATATTGGCGATACCATTCATCTTTAGATTTAGAGGCAGTGACTGAACGAGCTGCTGCTGGCGCCCCTGCAGTTAGATCTCTTTTTGATTCTGTACCGTCACCAATGCCCTCACCAGACTTGGTAGCGCTTTCTGCAACAGGCCCAGCTGCAGCCGCAGATTGTGCAGCTTGATACAACCGCTGCAATGCATTGGCCAGAATCAGTTGTTCCGCACGAGTTAACTGCCAAAAAAACCATGGCAGCTAACTTCGACCTCTGCTTAGTTCATCTAAGCGCGCCTCTATCTCCGCATTCGACAGTAATCCGGTTGCTGTACTAGTGATCACTTGATAAATCTGGATAAATTCGTCGACTTGTTCCGACAACAACCAGTCCGGTTCAACCGGAAAATAATTTGCCAGCACCGCTGTTCTGCTACCAGATAACCCAATCACCCGTTCCGTCACCCTTTGCACTTGAGTGCGGTCCGTGGAAAATTCGGGTTTGTAATCGACCAAGTCATTACCAGCAAAAATCGCTGCATTTTCACAACTGTATAGCGCCTCTTCGAGGTTCCTTAGATCTGGATGACCAAAACCTGCCAATGTTTTACCCTGCTTCAGCAGCGCATTGCGTTTTTGCCGCCACCAAGCTGCCAACACAGTCGGTTTGGGTTTATATTTGGGTTTATGTTCTCGATAAGCATCCTGAATCAGTGTTTCAATATAATGAGTTAAGTCCTGACATTTTTTTAAGGTGTCAAGCTCAATTTTTGCTGGGGTAACTGTAAAGGGTCCAAAGGAAAATTGTTTGGCCAATGCAGTCAGGACATATCGAATGATTTGTTCAGCCTTGGTGGTCCCTAAACAGTCATACAATAAATTTAGCGCTTCTAAACGGATCCGCGCTTGCGACAACGCCGCGCGTAAATGATCGGTCTCAGACCCAGTAATCGCCGAAGCCTGCAAGCGTTGCTTAGTCTTGTCGTCTGGTATATCAGCTAATGGCCTGCGAGGCTGATCGAATCTAGCTTCTGACCTACCCAGGGTAAAGCTTAGTTCACCCAAGTTTTTCAACCAAGTGGGCTCATCTGGCATGATTTCAACCACACTATGACCTCTAGTAATTAAGGGTCTATATTCTTCTGACTCTGACCCTGTGCCACCTGTAAACATCAATACATCCTTGAGCTATTGATGGCAGATATTATACGCCGAACGGCGCTGGAAAAGAATAAAAAATGATCAATCTTAAAAGCCGTTGCATCACAGAGGTAACGGATGAAGTTCGCTGTTAATGAGATTATGAAATAGTTTTTTGGGCAAGTCGGCCGATAAGCCGGGTTCTGTCATGGACAATCATTTATCTCGACGCAACGTCGCCGCTGCGCTCTAGCAACCTACCCGGATGCCTGACTGAAGTCGCGCATGGGTCATGCATCGACATCCCTATTTGGTCTTGCTCCACGTGGGGTTTACCTTGCCGCTTCTGTTGCCAGTTGCGCGGTGGTCTCTTACACCACCTTCTCACCCTTACCCGCGATCGATGATCGTTTCAAATATGCATGCATATTGTCAGGCGGTCTTAATCTCTTCAGCACTTTCCATCACCTTGCGGTGTCCAGGCGTTACCTGGCACGCTACCCGTTGGAGCCCGGACTTTCCTCTGTTGCAACGCAATCGTTCTTTAAAACGATACGCAACAGCGACTGCCTGGCCAACTTGCCGAGCGCATTATACGCAGTTTGCGCCATGAAGACAGTTAAAAAGCGACTACAACCTTTATATCTCATATGTATGGCCATTATATTAATCGCCGTTGTGGCACGATGGTGATAATGTTGCGTGCGGCGACTGTCAATGGTGCGATGTGTTGTGACGTCTCTTATATTGATACCATGACACCTGATCAAGATATGCAACAGTTGGTCGATGGTATTTTTGCCGCACTGGATGCTGCCATTGCTGTCTAACCCAACACATCAGGGATTTATGTATGAACGACGCGCAGTATCAACAGCTTTACCAACACTCCATCGAATCACCTGAAACTTTCTGGGCTGAACAAGCACAGAGTCTAACCTGGCACAAGCCATTTACTGAAGTGTTATCGGGGTCGTTAGCCCAAGGTGATGTACGTTGGTTTGCTGATGGTGAACTCAATGCCTGTGTTAACTGTGTGGATCGCCATCTGGCAGAACATGGCGACAAAACCGCCATTATTTGGGAAGCCGATGAACAGGGGCATAGCCAACGGATCAGTTTTGCCGATTTACATACACGCATTTGTCGTTTTGCCAACGTGCTAAAACAACAAGTCGTCACTAAAGGCGATCGAGTCTGCTTATACATGCCCATGATCCCTGAAGCGGCCGTCTCCATGCTGGCCTGCGCGCGCATCGGTGCTGTGCATTCTGTGGTATTTGGCGGTTTTTCACCCGAATCAATTCGCAGTCGCATTCAAGATGCACACTGCCATTGCGTCATTACCGCCGACACAGTTTACCGTGGTGGGAGTATGATTCCGTTTAAAGCCAACGTCGACCAAGTCGTTGCACAGTGTGACTGTGTTGAAACGGTTTTAGTCATCCGCCATACGGGCGAAAAAATCGACTGGATAGACAATCGTGATGTGGATTACCAGCTGGCTGCGCAGACCGTGTCTGCTGATTGCCCAGCAACGGTTATGTCGGCGGAAGATCCACTGTTTATTTTGTACACCTCCGGCTCAACCGGTTCACCGAAAGGGGTTTTGCATACCACAGGCGGTTATTTACTCTACGCCAGCTTGACGCACCGCACCGTGTTTGGCATTGAACACGATGATGTGTATTGGTGCACGGCCGATGTTGGTTGGATCACCGGCCATTCGTATATCGTGTATGGACCATTGGCCAATGCAACCACCACTTTGATGTTTGAAGGCACACCGAATTACCCTGATGTCAGCCGTTTTTGGCACATTGTCGACACACATGCCGTCAATGTTTTCTACACCGCGCCGACTGCGATTCGTGCCTTAATGGCACACGGTAACGCATCACTGCAAAGTACACATCGCCAAAGCCTGCGGGTTTTGGGTTCTGTTGGTGAACCGATTAATCCTGAAGCCTGGCAGTGGTATTTTGATCAAGTCGGTCAGAAACGCTGCCCCACCATGGATACCTGGTGGCAGACTGAAACTGGCGGTTTCATGATCGCACCTCCTTTTGCTGCGCAACAACAAAAGCCAGGCGCTGCCATGCGACCTTTTTTCGGCATTCAACCAGTATTGGCGGATACACAGGGCAAAGAACTCGCCGTTGAAGCAGAAGGCGATTTGCTGATCAAATACCCTTGGCCCGGCATGATGCGCACAGTGTATGGTGACCATCAACGCTTTATGGAAACGTATTTATCTGCTTTTCCGGGCTATTACTGCAGTGGCGACGGCGCCAAACGTGATGCTGACGGCGACATTTGGATCACTGGTCGCACCGATGATGTGCTGAATGTTTCAGTCGACCGTTTAGGCACAGCAGAAATCGAAATTGCTTTAGTCCTACACGAAGCCGTTGCTGAAGCCGCGATTGTTGGCATACCGCATGCGATTAAAGGCGAAGGCATCTATGCCTACGTCACATTGGTGCCGGACGCGAAACCAACGGATGATTTAAAACGTATATTGGTACAACTGGTGCGCCAACACATCGGTCCGATTGCCACCATCGACACCATTCAATGGACAGAAGCCGTGCCGAAAACCCGTTCTGGCAAAATCATGCGCCGCCTGCTGCGCAAAATCGCTACGGGGCAGTACTCAGCTTTGGGGGATACCAGCACATTGGCCAATCCAGACTGCATCGATGCCTTAATAGCCGACCATCAAGCACTGAAGGCTGCTGCCGAAGTTATGAAACAGCCTGATAAAGGAAGTCTGTAAAGTCGATTATTCTGTAGAAATAATCTGCATCTATGATTTTTTCAGAAACGCCACTGATATGGATGATGACGGGTAGTACAACCGTGTTTTTTGGTTTTTTCAAAGCATCAATTTTATGCTGCACTTCAGAGATGACTGTCTGTTCAAGTTTGTTTCGGCTAAATTTTATTTCGATCAGATATAGAGTTTTGTATTTCGTCTGCATCAGATAGTCTGCTTGGCAACCTTTATGGGGCTTTGTGCCCCTTTGAAAAAATGGACCATCCATTTCAATTTCATTCAAGGATAGGCTTAATGCTTCTAATACATATTTTGTATTGTTTAACACCAGGTTTTCAAATTGTGAGTTAATGTCAAATCTGGTGTATGGGATGGTTAAGCGGCCTTCC
>CAZIIK010000102.1:0-4214 GCA_964539235.1 uncultured Gammaproteobacteria bacterium
GCATGAAAATTAGTCTTTTTGGCTTGTGATGATCAAATTTGCATCAAAAATCCAAATGTAGAGTGCATTACGGTAGCATGCTGAAAAATGCCTTTAACAAAGGCTTGGCCGAAGGCAGAAGCTTCTCGGGTGCCCTCTAAATTCCCATTTCCTTAATTAAACTCGTTATCCAACCGGCGATCATGTTGGCATTAATTCACTACAAAGACCTGCCTGCACCTTACGCAATCGTGGCACTAATTATCGCATCGGTACCACCTACCAAAGCTTCCGTTGCCCTGGCCAATCAATACAACATGCTGTACCCAGAAGCTTCCATGGGCACGGTCGTGATGACCATCTTGTCACTGTTGACCGTTTCAGCATGGATCCTGATCGCCAATGCATTGTGGCCGGATTATTTCTTGTACCATATTGCGATTTCGTAACAACCATTCACCTGTTGGATTTTTTTCTTGGCAATATTCAGTTAAGGTTAATTAAGCGATATGACAGCACTGTTGTAAAATTTCTAGAAATTCAACAATAGACCTGTAATATCGCTAAAAAATAGCCAGCCAAAACGCAGCTATTGCTAAACACTTTACATTTCGTTGAGACTACTGTAAGTTTTTTAACCCACATAAAAATAACAACAAGCGCACTTAACATTATGAATACCCGAATCCTTGGTGCCGTTTTACTCATCATCGGTACCTGCGTTGGCGGCAGTATCTTGGCGCTCCCTTTAATCACAGCAGGCGTAAACATCTGGGTCATCACTGGCATTCTCATCGCAACTTGGGTCATTATGACCTGGGGCGCTATGCTGATTGTCGAAGTCAATTTAAGCTTTCCAGGCAATGCCAACCTCATTTCAATGGCATGTGATACCTTAGGCTTACCAGGCGTTGCTTTCACGTGGCTGGTGTATTTACTGTTACTTTACTCACTCTTGTCTGCGTACATGGCCGGCGGCACAGAATTGGTACGCAATTTACTCCACCTGGCCAATATCGACGTGTCCAACTGGCTGGCAACCTTAATATTCCTCGCCATTTTTGCAGCTATTATTTATCGCGGCATTCGCCACATTGACTGGACTAACCGCGGCCTAATGCTGGTTAAACTCAACGCATTTATCATTTTGCTCGCCTTTTTAATTCCTTATAACCATGTGGGCAATTTGCATACAGCCACTAGAACCATTAACCCAATCGATGCCGTCATGCCCATCATCAATTCATTTGGTTTTGCCATTATTGTGCCGTCACTAAGCTGCTACCTGGCCAAGCAACACAAAACCTTACGCTGGGCAACGCTATTGGGCAGCCTATTACCTTTAATCATTTATTTTGCCTGGATTTTTTCTGTGCAATCCAGTGTACATATGAGCAGTCTCATTAATGCTGCTAACAGTCATAACCCGGTCGCACAGCTAGCGAACATCCTCAGTGAAACCGTGCACCGCAGCAATGTCGGCTTTCTGTCGCATTTATTCGTTGCCATCTGCATTACAACTTCATTTCTGGGTGTCAGTCTTTCCATGATCGATTTCGTCACCGACGGCTTCAAATTCAAACAAACCTCTGAGCGTATGCACTGGGCAGCCATGGCAATTACTTTTGTTCCGCCACTGCTGATCGTGTTGATTAAACCAGATATTTTTATTCTTACCTTAAAATTAGCTGGCACTTCCTGCGTATTACTACTGGTATTATTGCCAATTGCGATGACTTGGGGCGCCTGTCATCGAAAACAGCTCATTCAGAACCCACCGTTTTACTGTAACCGTTGGATACTCAGCTTAGGCATCTTGGCGGCATTGGGATTGCTATACCTGGCGGCTAAAGGGTTATTCTAACAGGGGTAACCCATACAGCCTTACGACTTATATTCAAAGGTCCGCACTTCACGCGCAACTTTGTCGAGCACACCATTGACAAAACGATAGGCCTCATCGGCCGCACCATACTGCCAAGCCAAGTCAATGTATTCGTTCATCACGACTTTATAAGGCACGTCTAGCCGCTGTTTAAGCTCACAAACACCGACACGCAGAATCGCCAAATCAATAGCATTTAATTCAGCAAATGAACGCGATAACGCTGGCTCAATCAAGGCATCTAAATCTGACAAGTGAGCCAAAACGCCACTGACTAATTCATCAAAAAAAGCCCATTCCGTTTTGGTATCCGCATGTGCCAAGCGAAATTGCTGCTGCACCTGCGCAATATCCTGTTGATTGAACTGCGCTTGGTACAGTGCCTGTACCGCGAATGCTCGCGCGCGTCGGCGCTGTTTACGGGAAATCGTATGCGTATGTTGTGGTGACTCCATTAACGCACCTGCTGTGACAAAGATAACATGTCCAATAGTGCCAAACCGACTTCGGCACCTTTGTTTTTGGCTGAGACATCAGCACGCACCAGTGCTTGCTCAGCGGTATAGGTCGTCAGCATTCCATAAATCACTGGAATATCGTGGGTTAGTGCCACTTGCGACAAACCTGCTGTTGCTGATTCGCAAATATATTCAAAATGTGCGGTTTCACCTTTAATGACGGCACCCAAGGCCAGCACGGCATCGTAGTCACCGGTTTTGGCTAAGCGTTGCGCCATAAATGGCAATTCAAATGCACCCGGCACCCGCACTAGGGTTAATTGATCTTCCGCAAAATGATGCTGAGCAAATACCTCACAGGCACCCTGCAATAACCCTGAAACAACTTCTTCATTAAAACGTGCCGCCACAATCGCAACACGACCCGTCAGATGGTCTAACATCCCTTCAATCTGTTTCATGCGAAAACTCCGTAATATAATCAACTACCTCCAAACCAAAGCCAGACAAAGCGTGCATCTTCTTCGGCGCACCCATCACCTGCATTTTGTGCACACCCATATCGCGCAGAATCCGTGCACCGGCACCGATCATGCGCAGGCTCTCATCAAACGAATGATCCACCGCTTGATGATGCGTAGCAATCTGTTGAATACGTTGTAAAACTTGCGCCTGCGTTTCACTGTGCCCGAGCACAACGATCACACCCAATTGGCGCTCAGCCACATATTGCATAGCCTGGTGCAACGTACAGCTTTTTTCCCAACCTTTGACCGCAAATAAATCAGTTAACGTGTCTTGATAATGTACGCGTACCGGACAAGACGTCTCACCATCACAATCGCCCATACTGAGGACGAAATGTAGTTGTTCATTCAAGTTATCGAGATAACAGCTCAGCTGGAATACACCAAATGCCGTCACCAGTTCTTGTTGCGAAATACATTCGACGGTTTTTTCATGGGTAACACGATAATGAATCAGATCGGCAATCGTACCGATCTTGAGTTGATGTTCAGCTGCAATGACTTCCAACTGTGGACGACGCGCCATCGAGCCATCTTCATTAAGGATTTCAATCAATACCCCAGCTGATGACAAACCGGCCAAACGTGCCAAATCACAGGCTGCTTCGGTGTGGCCTGCCCGGCTCAACACGCCACCGGGCTGCGCCATAATAGGAAAAATATGACCCGGCTGCACAATATTGTCAGGTGTTGCATTCGCTTGCACAGCAGCTTGAATGGTACGCGCTCGATCAGCGGCTGAGATACCTGTCGTCACACCTTCTGCAGCTTCAATCGATAAAGTAAAATTGGTGCCAAACCGACTTTGGTTAGCATCTGGCACCATTAAAGGCAGGCCGAGCTGCACACAATGGGCTTTGGACATCGGCAAGCAAACCAATCCGCGGCCATAGCGTGTCATAAAGTTGATGTGCTCCGGTGTCACGTGTTCAGCAGCCATCACAAAATCGCCTTCATTTTCGCGATTTTCGTCGTCCATGAGGATAACAATTTGTCCCTGTCGAATGGCTTCGATCAGTTCTGGGATTGTGTTGAGTGACATCGATGTAAAAGAGCGCTAAAAAAGTAGATGGGAGTGTATACGGCGCTTGGCCAAAAGGCAATTCAGCAAAAACTTCAGAGACCTTAACAACACTTATTGAACAATATACACCCAAGTCGTACAACAGACTTATTATGGATTTTCTGTTACCGAAGACAGCCAAAAGGTTTTCAGGTAATAAGCAGAAAAAAAGATTTAGAAGCAAGGTTATAGTGCAGAAGTGGATTTAAACTGGACAATTAAAATAATTCTGAGGCTAATGCCCACGGTTTAGGGCGTGTAATTCATGAAAGGATTCATTCTCGGCCTGCTCTTATTCATTT
>CAZIIK010000103.1:0-8649 GCA_964539235.1 uncultured Gammaproteobacteria bacterium
TTAACCATCAGTAACTTGATGGGTAGCGGTGCTGCATGAAAATTAGTCTTTTTGGCTTGTGATGATCAAATTTGCATCAAAAATCCAAATGTAGAGTGCATTACGGTAGCATGCTGAAAAATGCCTTTAACAAAGGCTTGACCGAAGGCAGAAACTTCTCGGGTATCCTCTTAGACCTCTCCGCATTGTGGGAACAGCAAAAAGTACTGACTTACCACGCGACCTTGCACCCATTTCGTTTAACACACCAGCCCTATCGTTTAACCGATATCACGCAACCTTTACGACAAGCCTACCTAGAAAACACACAGGTCAAACTGAATATCAAAGGGCATGTAAAACCCGGCAAAGGTAAGGAACATGCAGCTGACAACGCCATCTTGTCAACACTCACCTACCAACTACACATGCAAGGCGACGCTGACTTAAAGACCCGAAAAAGTCATGCCAGTGGGCAATTATCCATCGCAAAAGCTGGCACCTTGTCTTGGCAAACCACCAGCATACTGGGCAAACCGCGACCTATCGGCATGCATTTTGAGAATTTGACCAGCCCCCATGCACACGCCATGCAACAAGAAATCCCCAAAATTGCACACGTGCAAATTACTTACCAAAACCAAACCCTGGTCCAACATCTCTGGCAAGCTGCTGCAAAGCAAATGGGTCAACCCACCCAACAAATTAAAGCCATGGCGATGGGATTTTTAGACAACAGTATCCAACAGTCACGCGTCCCAACCATCAAGACGGTACTGCAAGCTGTGAAAACCTTCCTGCAAAAACCTGGGAACCTGACATTGGCATTGCAACCCAAAACACCATTCGATGTATCCCACATCTCTCTGTATTCACACAACCAAATGACACGCAGAAAGCACTATGAGAAAGCATTACAGGCCGCCAAGAGCCCGGCTGAAAAAATTGCATTAAAAGCCCATTACGAACAACGGCAACATTCTATTATTGAACCACTACTGCAGCGTATTGGTCTGACTGTGCACGTCAATCAAGTGCAATAACATTTGAAAATCTGCTGGCGCAGGTGCTGACCATTGCAGCATCTGCCAAGAAGTCGGATGCTCTAGGCCTAAAGTATGAGCATGCAAAGCCTGGCGTTTAAACTGGCGCAACGCATCCGTTAAAGTTTCCGTCGATCCTGGCGGCAATAACAAACGTCGACCATAAACCGGGTCACCGACCAAGGGATAGCCTAAATGTGCCAAATGCACGCGAATCTGATGTGTGCGGCCAGTGTGTAATTTCAATTGCACATGGGTATGCGCAACAAAACTCTGCGCCACTCGGACGTCGGTCATCGCAGGCTTACCATACCCTTCAGGCACAACTGCCATCTGCTTACGCAACTTAGGATGACGACCAATATTCTGCTCAATAGTGCAGCCTGCCGTCATACGACCACAAACCAGCGCTTCATATTGACGCGACATTGAACGTGCTTGCAGCTGATTCACCAAATGCGTATGTGCAGGCAACGTCTTAGCCACAACCATCAATCCTGTGGTGTCTTTATCCAAACGATGCACAATGCCCGCACGAGGTACATCAGCCAAATTTGGACAATGATGCAACAACGCATTAAGCACCGTGCCAGTCGCATTACCCGCACCCGGATGCACCACTAAACCGGCGGGTTTGTTGATGACTAAAATCACGTCATCTTCATGAATAATATCCAGGTCAATTGCTTCCGGTTGGTCCAATAAAGGATCGGAAATTGAGACATGCACATGGACCTGCTCACCACCTGAAACTTTATCTTTTGGACGTAGTGTCTGGCCGTCAACCAAAATCTGGCCTTGTTTCAACCAAGACTGCAAACGTGCGCGTGAGAATTCGGGTAACAGCTGTGCCAATACCTGGTCAATACGTTGACCCGCGTAATCGGCATCCAGTAAAAATGTATGATCTGCAGACGAATCAGTTGGCATCGCTGATCGTACAACTACTGCTATTCACGGTCAGTGTATACGGCAAAGAACCATTAGTGAGCGTATACGGTGCATTCTGATTATTGCGATTCAACGCATGCCCTGTTTGCAGCGTACAGCCATACGGCAAACCGTTGTAGTTAAACCCTGAAGACGCTGGCGATGTATCTGTAAAAGCTGAATTTGAAATATACAGATAATACTGCGACGCCCCTTGCATAAAGCTGTTGGTACAACTGGACACCTGTGAATTCACATAATGCACACCGGTTTGACCCGAAAATAATTGACAGGTTGAAACCCCAGATTCGCCCCGCACCGAGGACACCAACACATAGAGTTTTTGACCCGAATTATTATTGATGGTGAGCTGGAACTGCGCCTGAGAGGTAATCGAAGCATTATTATTGCTGGTTGTGCTGGCGTTAAACGTTGCCTGCGAAAACACCACCGGCAACATGCCAGGCTTAGCGCCCGTGTATAAGGTGCGCGAAGTATTAGCAGGCACCGAAGTATAATCACTCACCTGTGGCGCCGCCGATAATGTGACAGCACTCACGCTGCTTAAAAGACCCAGTAAAATCGTTGCTAAAAGCCGTAACCGTTTATTTAACATGCGCTACTTTCCGGTGAATTCTGGATAATGCCGGCGATTCTATCAGAAAAAGCTGTATACGCCATGGACAAACGCGATGAGCATGTAATACATGAGACGCGCTCGAATGATTGTACAAATTTAAACCATAGTATATGATCGCCCATTCGAGTGACATAGAGGGGGAATATAATGACAACAAATATCTCGAAAATCGGCCTAGCACTTTCGTTGGGATTACTCAGCATCAGCAGCTATGCCACTGGCTTTCATAAAACAGCGTACAGCCAAAAGATGTATGATCAACTGCAGGTCCAAGAACAACAAATTGAAAGCGAAATCCAACAACTGCAACAACATCAAAACACTGCCGCAACAACCAATCATATTGCCAGCTTTAATGACGGCTTGTTTATGATTGCAATTTCAGCCGATCGTTATGCGCTGAAGCTCCTGCAAATTAAAGACCAAACCCCACTGCAATTTGGAGCGGGTATTGAATTAGATGCCCAACAGACCCTCGGCAATACCATGCCTCAAGGCAGCAATAACGAAACCGGCACGGTTGCACAAGCTTATGAAAACGGCAACCAGTTGATGCACTTCGAAGTATTGTCGACTTATGCACGGCTCAATGACTGGACGCATGTTGCTATAGAGGTCGAAGATGCCGGCGGCACAGCAGCCTTCCGTAATGCTTTGATTAACTTCGGTAACCTGAGCAAATCACCGTGGTATTTATCGATTGGTCGTACCCGTGCTGACTTTGCTTACTTTGAAGGCAATGGTCCATATTCCAACACGTTGTTTAACCAAATCTACCGGGCAGATTTTAATAATCCTCAAATTAACCTGGGCTACTACAATGGCCCTATCAGTAACACCTTTACCGTGTTCCAACCTCAGGCTTACCACGGTCAACACCATGACCCACAATTTTCCGACTTATTAGTCCTCCGCCATAAATTCAGCGGCGCACTCTCCGGTATGTTGAATATGGGTTATATCAATGACATGCGCGGCACCGGCAGTGGTTTTGACTTATCGACACAAACGTATAATCAACCGACTTCACGCACAGGTGCGTTCACCGTTGGTACCAGTTGGAACTACAAACAAGTCAGCGCATTCGGTATTTTCAACACCACGTTAAAAGACCAGCCGATTACCAATAACAACAAAATGTACGGTTACACCTTAGGTGCCAGCGCACTGCCGGTTGTGTATGGTAAGAACACTAACTTCACAGTGACATTCACGCATATGCTCAACGCGCAGCATATCTCTTCGGTGATTCCTGCACGTGGCAATGCAACCACGCTGACCGGTATCGAAGATAATATCGAAGCGTTCTACAGCGTACCTTTACGTTCCAACATTATTGCCACATTGCAATACAACTGGGACCACACTTATAACAACCGTGATGTGAATACCATCACATTGGATTTTATGGCGTTTATTTAATCACCCTAGAATCAGCTGGACCGAAGACATCGGCCCAGCTCAAATATTTTAACCTTCAAGACCTTCGATTATTGTGCTTATGTACGTGATAACAATTGCTTCATCTCTCGCACAGCGGCTTTCAGTCCAACCATAACCGCACGTGCCATAATGGCGTGACCAATGTTCAACTCATGCATTTCTGCAATCGCCGCAATGGCCTGTGTATTGTGGTAGTGCAACCCATGCCCAGCATTAACCGTCAAACCCAATCCAGCCGCATAAGTCGCAGCAGTTTGAATCCGCGTCAATTGTTGTTGCTGCGCGACGGCATCTGTTGCATCGGCATATTCACCCGTATGCAACTCGATAATTGGCGCACCGCATTGTGCTGCAGCTTCGATTTGCTGCGGCTCCGGGTCGATAAACAAGGACACTGCAATGCCTGCCTGCTTCAAACGTTTGCAGGCTACAGCAATTTCTTGTGCGCGCCCCAAAACATCTAAACCGCCTTCTGTGGTCAACTCTTCACGTTTCTCCGTCACCAAGCAGCAATATGTCGGCTGAATACGTTCAGCAATGCTGAGCATTTCTTCCGTCACCGCCATTTCTAGATTCATCCGCGTTTGCACTGTTTCAGCCAACAGTTGTACATCACGGTCTTGAATATGACGCCGGTCCTCACGCAGATGAACAGTAATGCCATCTGCACCGGCTTCTTCTGCCAAAAAAGCCGCTTGCACAGGATCCGGATAAATCGTGCCACGCGCTTGGCGCAGTGTTGCGATATGGTCAATATTAACCCCAAGTAAAACTGGTTGCTTCATGTTGGGCTCCTTCTCACTATCGGTTATCCCGATAAAAATCTCGTAGTAATTGGCGGCTCTTGATGACTTTGCCATCGAGATAATAATCCACCCAGGCGCGTAGTAAACGCTGCAGATCACGCATAGCACTGGGCGTTTCCCAATCATCTGCAGCAATGGCTAATAAGGCAGCGCCACCATACTGATCTTTCGCCGTCACATCAATTGCTGATTGCGCCAAACGTTGTGGCAAATGTCCTGGGTGCAGTCGGTAATAAGCATCGGCTCGCACCGGTGCGCCCGCAGCATCTTGTTGCAAAGAAGGTGCATAGCCTAATTCGGCGAATAACTGCCATTCCAATCGGCGTAATACGTGACCGACTTGATGTGCATCATCGGCAAGTGGCAATGCCTGCAAACAGGCTTGATACGCTTGAAAAATCAATGGATGCGGATCATCTGGCTTGATGAAGTGCAGCAACAGCTCATTGCAATAAAAGCCGGCTAATAGTGATAACTGTGGCCAGGTTTGCCAATGGCCCATGGCTTCGAGTTGGCGCACGGTTTTGACTTGGCCTCGACCGGCGTACAACACGTGCAACGGCAGCAATGGTCGCACCAATCCATACCAAGCTGAACGCGGTCGTTTGGCGCCTTTGGCGATAGCGCTGACCACCGCGCCTTCCGCCGTCAACAACTTGAGCAACACACCATGATTTTGATACGGGTAATGATGCAAGATATACGCCGGTTGCACAGTATCTGTCACGCCACACCCTGCTCTGCTAAACAACGGGCCACTGGTGCAAAACTGCGTCGATGAATTGGACATACGCCTTGGGTCTTTAACGCTTGCAAATGCTGCGGCGTGGGATAACCACTGTGACGTGCAAAACCATAACCTGGATATTGCACATCGCATTCAACCATTTCGCGGTCGCGCAATACCTTGGCCACAATTGATGCAGCACTGATCGCAGGTTCGGTCATATCACCCTTGATAATGGCTTTACAAGGGAAAGGAATATCTGGACAAAAACGACCATCGACTAATACCTGCTCAGGTGTGATCGACAACCCTAATACCGCACGTTTCATGGCCAAAAGACTGGCTTGCAGAATATTAATCTGATCAATTTCGACTGCCTCTGCACGCCCCACGCTCACGGCTAAAGCATGCATCATAATCTCTGCATATAACATTTCTCGACGCTTTGGCGTCAGTTTTTTTGAATCTCGCAGCCCGGCAATCTGGACTTGCGGATTAAGGATAACGGCAGCTGCCACTACAGGTCCGGCCAAAGGACCACGACCGACTTCATCGACACCAGCAATAGGGATTAGCATTTTCTTGAAACCACGCTTGCAAAGGGTTTTGCAGCCGATAGAATGACATCGATTTTACCTGTAGACAATGAGGAACGCCATGTCTACCCCACTTAAAGTTGCTGTGATTGGTTGCGGCTATCTCGGACAATTTCATGCAGAAAAATTTGCACAATTACCGGAAACCGAGCTCGTTGCCGTGGTGGATACCGATGCTCAACAAGCTGAAAAAGTAGCCAAAAAGTGTAAAACCCAAGCGTTGACTGATTACCAAGCCATTCTGGATCAAGTTGATGCCGTCAGTATCGTGACACCCACACACACGCACTATGCCATCGGCAAAGTCTGTCTCGACGCCGGTTTACACGTCTTAATGGAAAAACCGATCTGCAATACGGTAGCCGAAGCTGAAACGTTGATTGAATGTGCACGTGCACATAATTGCGTGCTGCAAGTTGGGTTTCTCGAACGTTTTAACCCGATCGTCACCGCCACAGTGGCAGAGATTCAACAACCGATGTTTATTGAATCAGCACGCATCATGCCATTTAACCCGCGCAACAAAGACATCAATGTGGTGCTGGACTTAATGATTCACGACATCGATTTAATTCAAAGCATTGTGCAATCGCCGATTACCTCGATTGACGCCAGTGGTGCCTGTGTATTGACTGAACGTACTGACATTGCTAATGCGCGGATTCATTTTGCCAACCAATGTGTCGCCAATGTCACTGCCAGCCGTATCAGTCTGAAATCCGAACGTAAAATGCGTATTTTTCAGGGAGACGCTTACTTCTCACTCGATTTCCAAGAAAAACAGGTCAGTGTGTGCACCCGAGGGCAAGGCGAAATGTTTCCCGGCATTCCGAATATCAAACGCCAAGTGACCAAGGCGAAAAAGCCCGATGCCTTACGTGATGAAATCCAGGATTTTGCTGCAGCTATTCTGCATAAACGTCCACCGCTAGTGACAGGCGAAGCGGGTAAAAGCGCTTTAGAAACCGCACTCAAAATCACCGACATGGTCACATCTGGGCCACATTATCGAGCAGCGAAAGCATGAAAAACGTTATGTTAGTGGCCGGTGAAGCGTCAGGCGATCAACACGGCGCTGAAATTGTCACCCACCTCAAGCAAACAGCACATTGCTTTGGCATTGGCGGCCGTCATATGCAAGCAGCTGGCATGGAAATTTTATTTGATGCCGCACAGATTGCGGTCATGGGTTTTATTGAAGTTCTAAAACACTTCCCCGCCATTAGCCAAGCCTGGAAAGTGGCTAAACACGCTATCGATACGCAGAAACCTGATTTATTAATCCTGATTGATTATCCCGGCTTTAACCTACGCCTGGCGCGATATGCCAAACAACAAGGCATCAAGGTGCTGTATTACATCAGCCCGCAAGTATGGGCGTGGCGCCAAAATCGCGTGTATACAATCAAACAATGCGTTGATCATATGGCGGTGATTTTTCCGTTTGAGGTACCGTTCCATGAAAAGGCGCATGTCCCAGTCACTTTTGTCGGCTCACCCTTAGTTGAACAAGTACAACCCATAGGAAATGCAGCCACTGCAGCTGAACGCCTAGAACTGCCAAACACCAAAACCTTAATTGGCCTACTGCCCGGTAGTCGCCACAGCGAACTCGAACGTTTACTGCCCACCATGGTGGCCAGCGCTCAACTTTTGCGCCAGCATGATCCTAATATCCATTTTGTCTTACCCGTTGCTTCAACACTAAAACTCGCAGACTTTATGGCGCATATTGCACCGATCGAAGATGCTGTCACGCTGGTGGAACAAGACACACATGTGGCTATCGAGGCATGCCATGCGGTTATCTGCTCTTCCGGCACAGCCACATTAGAAACCGCACTCTTACAGACGCCGATGGTGGTAATTTATAAAACCAGCGCTTTAACTTATTCACTGGCTAAACGCTTGATTCGCATTCCGCATATTGCGCTGTGCAATATCGTGGCTGGTAAAGCGATTGTGCAGGAATACATTCAAGATGCGGCCAAACCAGAAGCCATCAGCCAAGAAATCATCCGCTTATTGTCTAACGAAAATTATCTGAAACAGATGAAAATGGAACTGGCCAAAATAGCAGAAAAACTAGGCGAACCTGGCGCTGCAGAGAAAGTCGCCCACTTGGCGAAAACGCTGCTTACCCGCGAATAAGATGGCCCAGCACAAACGCCAATACAACCAGCACCAACGTCACGATCAAACGGCCTAAACGGCTTTTCTGTGCACCTGAACGATTGGCTGATAACAACGCAACCTGTTTTGCCATATCACCGCGATTATTTTGATACGGCGTGAACTGCACAGCATCTTTTTCGACAAATGGTTTAATGCTCGCCGCATTGAAATAAGAGTCTGTCCGAAAATGGGTATTTTTCTTGTTATGCATTCAAACAGATGCGGATTTTTGGGATGTGCAGGGTCATAATACCGATTTGTCACGTGATATGCAGCACACAAGCCATGGAAAAGGTATACCCGAGTGATT
>CAZIIK010000104.1:0-8715 GCA_964539235.1 uncultured Gammaproteobacteria bacterium
CGCTGGAGAAAAATCAGGGGATTTAAGTTTTTAACATTGGTCGCCGACAATGTAGAATTCAAAGATGGAGAATTGGTTAGTGAACAGATAAACAGGAAGGCCGCTTAACCATCCCATACACCAGATTTGACATTAACTCGCAGTCATGCCGGTGCTTGTGGATTTGGCGCGGTGTGTTACTCCGGGAATATCACCTTGAATGAGTCTGATTTATTCGCTGGATTGCCGATCGACTTTAATGTGGACCTGGGTTTTAACGAAGCACCGTTAAATCCGATCCGGTATGATTATGGCTTTGTGCACGCGCATATCGATAATACGCAGTACTTGTATGGTCAATTACGTGCTTATGAGTCAGGTTTTTTCGCTAATCAAACCGGTTTGGTGTATATCGATCAGAAATAGCTTATTCGTGCAAAGGTCTGTTGATACGAGTCATCTTTAGGGGAGGTTGTGGCAATTTGCTCACTGCATGGGCGTCCAGAAAAGTCCTTGAAAATTTTCTTGTGAATTCAGATGTGTTATAAACGGCTGGATCTGCTGCTTTGTGGGCAGAAGTTCCATGCTCCAAGTCTTTTTCTTCTAAAGGGCTGGGATTTTTATTTGTGCAAAGTCTTATTCATGATCAGTTGGCTCTATCTTTGGGATTGGTAGGTACAGTATGGCGTTCCCAGGTATCCACGTTTAACGCTGTTAAGGTGTTGCCCCAGACGCAACCCGTATCAACTGCATGCAAATCGACACGTTGTGTTTGACCGTTTAGAGCAGCCCAATGGCCAAAAATAATCTGTAAGGGGCCTGCCGGCTTGCGTTGTGTAAACCAGGGAATATGAGAGGCTGGCGCATTTTGAATATCACCTTTGTAGCCCAGTAACAGTCGGCCGTGAGAATCGCAAAAGCGCATGCGAGTCAATGCATTGATGATGAAACGTAGGCGGTCAGTGCCAGATAAATGGGCTTGCCATTGGTTAGGGTGATTGCCATATAGGTTTTGTAATAGCAGTGTGCGACTACTTTCTTTCGTGAGGGCGCTCTCAACTTCTTGGGCATATTTTTGGGCATCAGCTATATGCCAGCTTGGTAAAAGGCCCGCATGTGTCAGTACAACATGGCGTTTTTCATCATAATGCAGCAACGGTTGTTGGCTAAGCCAATCCAGCAATTGTGTGCAGTCAGGTGCTTGCAGAATATCGGCAAGTGCAGGATCGGGAGCGGGTTGGTAGGGTTGCGCTAAAAGATGAAAGTCATGGTTACCGAGGACAGTGAATGCATGAGGTAATTGTTGTATAAAACGTAGGGTTTGTAGCGAATGAAGGCCGCGGTTGACCAAGTCCCCAGCAAACCACAGCGTGTCATTTTGGGGGTCATAATCAATACGTTGGAGCAAGTCGCATAAGCTGTGGTAACAGCCTTGAACATCGCCGATAACATAAGTGTTCATGTATGTGCCGCGAGGCAGGTGAAATGACCGTTACAAATCACATGGTCAATGCAATCCATAAAAGGTTGTGCGCAGGGCAATTGTTTAAAGCGGGAGAATGCATCCAACGCACAGGTTTGGTCTTGCCAAATAACCTGATCACAAAATTGCAGGGTGTTGTGAATGTCCTGTTGTGTCGACATGGAGATGAATCCAGGTTGGTTCTTTAAGGTCTGTTGCACCGCTTGATGTCGAGCATGATAGGCAGAGAGCTGTTCAGGTTTGACGCGGTAGATGACCAGTTCAGTGCAATGAGGTGTCGTGGACGAATTGGACATAATCGCAATAGGTGTTTACACAGATTGTCGCTATAATGTCACACCCTTTGAGACCTTGCCAAGTCCATGTCATCCAGTAGTTTTGTTTTCGCTTTTTTTATCATTTTTTTTGGTGCTTCGTTATTGGCCACTGCTGCGCTGTATACCCGGCAGTCATTATTGGTGGCCTATTTGGTTTTGGGCGTGATTGTCGGTCCTTGGGGATTAAAGCTGATTCCTCAAACTCATGTGATCGCTGAGATCTCAGATATCGGCATTATGTTTTTATTATTCTTGCTTGGGTTGAACATGCGCTTTAGCAATTTATTGGATATGTTGCGCGGCGCCACGATTGTTACCTGTGTCAGTGCTTTGGTATTTTCAGCCGTTTTGATGCTGGTGATGCATCTGTTTGGTTTTGCCTGGATTGATAGCATTTTGGTGGGGATTGCGTTGATGTTTTCCAGTACCATTGTTGGTTTGAAACTTTTGCCAACAACAGCGTTGCATCACCAGCATATTGGTGAAGTCATGGTCAGTATTCTGCTATTTCAGGATGTGATAGCAATTATTGTGTTGTTAGTCCTAGGGATTGGTGGAGTTGGCGGCCATCAATTGAGTTGGTGGCACGCTGTGCGCTCCATTATCGCGTTTCCTTTGCTGGTGGCGTTTGCCTATGTATCAGAGCGTTATGTGCTGTATCGTCTATTTCGACGCTTTGACCGTATTCAAGAGTATTTGTTTTTGATTACGATTGGCTGGTGTTTATGCTTAGCACAAATTGCGCATTGGTCGGGTTTATCCTACGAAATTGGCGCATTTATCGCCGGTGTAAGTTTAGCCGCGAGTCCGATTTCACAGTTTATCTCTGAAAGCCTTAAGCCTTTGCGAGATTTCTTTTTAATTATTTTCTTCTTCTCAGTCGGCGCATCCTTTCACTATCAAGGCATGGTGGATGTGATTTGGCCTGTGTTAGCACTGTTGCTCTTAGTCATTATTTTGAAACCCGTTACCTTTTTTCTTTTATTGCGTTCGGTGGACGAAAGTCCAAAACGCGCCTGGGAAGCAGGTGTGCGTTTGGGGCAGGCCAGTGAGTTTTCACTATTGGTTGCAGTCTTAGCCCTACAGGCAGAACTACTGAGTCAGTCAGCTTATGTGGTAATCCAAGGTGTGACGATTTTAAGTTTTATTATTTCTTCTTATTGGGTGGTGATGAGTTATCCCAGCCCCATGTCTTTAACAAAAAAATTGCGGCGCGATTAAGCGCAAGATCCCGTTGCCTTATTCCTGTGTAGATTGGGTTGTGAGGCCACATAATTTCGGATCAGTGTTTTTACAGGTGCGCATTTTATCGGTGTACGTAAAATACGTTGCTTTTTCCCAACCGGTGCCAGTGAGTTCATTCTGTGTTGTGACAGGTTGGCTGTATGCAATAGAAAAGTAAGCCTTATGGTGGTTGATCTGGTGGCTATAGTGACAAAACACTTGGCTTTCAGCCCAAATACTATATTCGAATTGCGGTTGTTTGAGTGGTTGTGCGTTGTGTGGGTAGTTGGGTGTGGCTTGCCAAAGGTTATGCGTCAGAAATTTGCTAGGATTTTGCTGGATTTCCCTCACGTCTGGGCAGGATTATGCGAAACTGCAGTAAGTGAAAAAGCTTGTGATCAGTGTGATAAGTCCTGTTTTGCTGTGCATGTGAGTTCCATTATTGAGGCATATATTGCCACTGTTTGAGCTTTTGCTATGTGTTATACAGTGGTCGAGTGTGATCGGATATAGAGAAATATAGACCAAACCGAATAATAAATTTTTAAAATATGATTTATATATAATATTTATATTGAAGGTTGGTAAATAACTTTAATATAGGATTGTAAATTACAAGTTAGGTTGCTCAGCCGGGTAGATTCCCCATGATTGCACGGAATAAATATCACGTTTAATTTCATTTGTTAGGGTATTAAGTTGATTCTGACAGCCTTTAAGTTCAGCTACCCACTCGTGCTGCCATAATGAGTTATCCAGCGGGATTGGTTGGATATGCATGAGCTTAACGTTATGCATTTCCACAGCTTTCCCCAGCTTTGGTAGGGCCTGGTTGATGTTCTGGGTGTTGAAGCTCAGCAGTGTTTTGCAGGGTGTCGATAAGATATCAATCACACTTGGGAGCCGGCTAATTATCAGGAAACGAGTTTGATTATGCGGTTGATTAGCAATGTGCTGCGCTAAGATTTTAAGCCCGTAGATACCTGCGGCTTCTGCATTCGCAATAGCACCTGTTGAACTGTCTTGGTTTTGAGCGATATAAGCAGCTGCAGTGGCGGTATTACTATAGTCCTTAGAGGTTAGTCCATTCCGCTGTAAAAACTGACTGCATTGTGCCAAGGCTTGTGGATGTGACATGACCGTATCGAGATGCTCAAGTGTTGCGTCGTGCGTGCCCAGTAGACAATGTTCAATGCGGAGTGACAGTTCTGCTTGAATGCAGAGTGTCGGGTTCAAGCGTAAGGCTGCATAAGCCGGAAACACAAAGCCGGCTAATGCATTTTCTATCGGTAAGACTGCATAATCAGCGGTTTGTGTGGCGACAGCCTGTAGCATGTCTGAGAATGTGGGGTAAGGTATGAAGTGAGCGCTTTCGGCATAATATTGGCGTGCCGCCTGGTGCGAATAAGCGCCAGGCTGTCCTTGATATGCAATATTGTGACTATATGCGTTCTCTGCCACAAAAAGTTTCCCGAATAATGCCTAATGACAGAATGGCACAGATAATAAAGAAAATAGGTAAAATAATCAGTGCGGCTTTGAGGTCTCCAATCGCGTAAACATGATGGATGCTAACATGTGCGGTCATGGCGGAGTGCAATGACAGGAGCTTGCCCACAAAGGGTTGCACCAAAATGCCACTGGCGACAACAGCCATATTATTAAAGCCAATGGATGTTGATGTGCGTTTTCTGGCTGTGAAATCTTTGACTACTGCAAAGCTTAAAATCTGACCGGAGGGCCCAATGCCCGTAATAAAAAGGCAGAGGCTTAACGCCCAAATGGGTAAATGTGGCACATAGACGACGATGCTGACAGCGATGGCCCCCACCATGGCGGTGGAAAATAGCATGGGATTGCGGCGGCCAATCAAATCTGAGAGTGCGCCGACAAAGGGGCTAGCGACACCAATGCCCAGCCAAATCAATGCGCATAAGCTGCCAGATTGGGTATTGCTGAGGTGATATGCTGTTTTAAGAAAAGGTACACCCCATAAGGATGCAAATGCGGTGACAGGTGCCCAGTTGAAGAAAGCATACAGTGCTGCCATCCAGGTTTGACGTTGATGAATAATGCGTTTCAATGTGCACATAACCGGTTCAACATCTTCTTCTTTGCTTTGTGGTGCGGGTTTGGGCTTGCGCACAAAAAACCAGATGATGGCTGCCAGGAAAATACCTATAACCATGATCCCCCATAAAGTTTGACGCCAACCAAATTGGTCTGTGCTCCAAGCAATGGGAATATTGCCAACGATGCCGCCAATGGCGGCCAATAATTGAGCAATACCCGTTAGCATGGCGAAGTAAGCCGGTGGGAAATAGCGTGCAGCAACGGTGAGTACGGATAAAAAAGCAAAGGCAGAGCCAAAGCCCATTAATAAACGGGCCAAGGAACCTGAAATAATGCCAGAGGAAAAACCGAAGATACCAATGCCAGCAGCACAAATTAAAATAGCGACTGTGACTAATACACGAAAATTGGTCCGGTCGTACATCAAGCCAGAAGGGATTTGCATGATGGTATAGGTCACAAAATACACACCTGACATAATGCCAAGGCCAAAGGCAGTTAGGTGTAGGCTATTACGCAGTTGTTCAGCCATTACACCTGGTGAAACCTGCAATGCCATTTCAAAACACAGAAATAAAGCCATGAGCAAGAAGATGATAATGGCCTTGGGATAATACCAACTGTCCTGTGAAGCGCAGTGTTGCGACATAATGTACTTCCTTTCACTCAAATAAGGGCATCAGAAAAACAGATGAGTGATATTGATTATTCTGATAAAGGCGCAAGGATTGTATCGGGCTGTTTTCGCAATTGAAAGCTTGTTACCGTTTGGCTCCCCAGTCATTTTCGCTTCAGGCATATAATGGATCGAGTCATTGCACTATCGCCCGGTCAGTATTTTATTACCGGCACGGATACCGATGTCGGCAAAACCTATTTCACTTGCCATTGGCTGCAGCAATTAGCCGCCGAAGGTTACCAGACCACGGCGTTAAAACCAATGGCTGCGGGTGCAGTAGAAATGCCGGAAGGTTTGCGTAATGCGGATGCCTTGGAGTTGCAGGCTTCGATGACAGAAGCCATGCTATATGAGCATTTAAATCCAGTTTGTTATCCTGAACCTGTGTCGCCACATTTGGCTGCACCAATGGGTCAGCAAATATCCGCACAAGAATTGCAACAAATATGCCAGCCTGGATTAACCCAACGCAGTGATTACTGTCTAGTCGAGGGTGCGGGGGGATGGTTGTGTCCCATGAATGCGCAACAAACTTTGGCGGATTTTGTGCAATGTTTGAATATTCCTGTGGTTTTGGTTGTTGGTATGCGACTGGGTTGTTTGAACCATGCCTTGCTCACTGTGCAAGATATACATGCCAAAGGTTTGATTTTAGCCGGTTGGGTTGCCAATGGCTTAGAGAAGCCGATGCCCCGTTTGCAGGACAATATTGCAACCTTGCAGCAGCGCATTAATGCGCCTTGTCTAGCTATTTTGTAGGTTGTGCAATGATCAAAAAAATTGCGTTAGTGCTTACCAGTAGTGCAATCAGTGAAGCCCAGGCGCAACAAATTGCGCGACACATTACTCAACGCTATGGTTGTGAAGTGGTTTATGGACCTGAATGTTTTCAATCCGCTTCAGTACAGCAGCGTGCGGCAGTTTTATTACAGTACCTATGTGATGATTCAATCGATTTGCTCTGGTCGGTACGTGGTGGCGAAGGCAGCGCAGATGTATTGCCTTTGTTGGCGCCAGAACTGCCGCGTGTAGCGCAGCATAAGCCCAAATATCTCTTGGGTCTGAGTGATTTTACGGCTGTACTGGTATATCTGAGCCAGCAGTTAAACTGGCCATGTTTGCATGGGCCAGGCGCTTTGCAATTAGTTATAGACTGGTTGGATCCGTCATCGTGGCAAGTGCTGGAACAATGGGTGTCGACGGAAACTTTACCCCAGTTAGATCTAAAACCTTTAAATGCTTCAGCATGTACGCCACAAACACTGACGGCTCAGTGTACCGGCGGTAATTTGAGTTTACTCAATATTAGTATTGGCGATATTTGGCAGGTTGAGACGCAAGATAAAATTGTATGCCTCGAAGATTGGCATGAAAAAGGCTATGTCGTTGAGCGCACTTTAAAATACTTTCAGCGCATTGGTTTGTTTGATGGTGTTAAGGCTGTGATTTTAGGGGATTTTGCGTGTGGGCGTTTAGCAGCAGACGATGCACAGAATCAAACGCAATTGGCATATTTAGACAAAGTATTAGCGCGTTTTGCAGCATCTTTACCGATTCCAGTACTACAGACAGCGCACATTGGGCATGGCTCAGCAAACCGGATAGTGCCGTATATAACACCAATGACCTTGCATTTGGGCGCAGAATTCTGCCACTTAAGCCCATAAGTAAGCAATCTCTGATTTGTTTTTTTGAGTGTCAATGCAAAGTAGAAATGTCACGTTTGTGACAAGCCACTTATGCACAAGTCCACAGATCAGTCGGCCTATTGCATTTGGATCGACTAGGCCTGTGCACCCTGTGTATAATTGGCATTAGAGTTACTCGGTACTATTAGCTATTACATCTTAGGAAAGCGGCGTTTACCAGTGAATGTCGCTTATCCAGCTCGCTGATTCCGTAGGTGAACAATATAACACCTTTTAAGTGAGGTAACTTCTTAAGTAATGGCAGTAAGTGGTGTTTTGGATGCCTGGAAACAGGGTCAAGTCATAAAGGCATGCTCCTGCATTCAACAAAAATATCATTGACACTTGAATAGGCAAATGAAATAATCCTTAAATTTTTATTTGGGCCGGGGTCAGTCCAGACCGGAGTTACAAATATTTATGAAAATCAAAGAAGTAAAGATTGAAAATTTTAAACGATTCTCAAATTTACACATTCTACTGGTTGCGGGTTCTGCTTTTAGCCTTTTAGCCTTTATTTTCAGGGTGTTAAGTAATTATGTGCTATGATTGAGCTGCCTCTAATTTAGAATAAGCAAGCCGATGGTAGCCCGCAAGTATAAAAGGATTCCAACCAAAGTTACTGAAAAAGAGTTCAATGAGTTTTTCTTACCATACCTATCGATGCCAAGAACGGGACCCAAGCCAAAGGTGACGTATTTCAAGAAATTTAACTACATCCTGAAAGTGCTAATCACAGGCTGCCAATGGAAAGAGCTTACTATTGATCAGGATACATTTGGCCGACCCGAAATTCATTACAGCAATATTCATAAAGTATTTGCAAGATGGGCTAGAGACGGCAGTCTAGAAAAGGTTTTACTTAATTCAATCGCGAGGTTATCAGAGGCGGAATTGCTTAATTTTGGCATCATACATGGTGATGGCACAACTGAATCGGCTAAAAAGGGCGGAGATAACATTGGCGTTAACGGTCATAAGAAAATTAAAGGCTGCAAAAGCATCACGTTTTCAGATCGTTCAGGCAACATTATAGCACCAGCACTATCTGCAGCAGGCAATAGGAATGAATGTTCCTTGTTTAAAGCTGCCTTTGCTAAAGTAAAAGCTACCAGCAAGAAAGTTGGCTTTAACCTAAAAGGAATTGTGATGAGCCTGGATGGTATTTGCAACAGCAAGGCGAACCGGAAGATAATATTCAATTCTGCCATGAAACCTAATATCAACCTCAGGGCCTGTGACAAAAAACGTAGCGGACGCCCTAAACATTTC
>CAZIIK010000105.1:0-16692 GCA_964539235.1 uncultured Gammaproteobacteria bacterium
TTAAGTTTTTAACATTGGTCGCCGACAATGTAGAATTCAAAGATGGAGAATTGGTTAGTGAACAGATAAACAGGAAGGCCGCTTAACCATCCCATACACCAGATTTGACATTAACTCCTCCTCAGTTAGCATGGAAGTCAATTCGAAAATAAGCCTTTCATGAATCAATAAACACTCGTATAAATACGTGTATCTGGCTGTGTGAGCCGACAACCATTGGAACGAAAAGGTAACCCAAGGAAATAATTAGGCTTCAGTGCTTCTTTTCTTTTGCTTTAATGTGGTAATCATTTTCCGACGAGCTAGCGATGCAATTTTTTGTTGCTGGTAGATTAATGTAGTTGCAATCCCCGCCAAGAAAGCGGGGACTGTTTATCCTCTAATTCCAGGAGCAGGTGTTTGGTAAGATATGCTGTGGTCCTCCTTTCGGGCAGCTAATTTGTGTGCCGATTTTTTGCCAAACATCCGAATATTGTGGTGTGACATTGTCAGTTGATGAGGTTGTAGGTTCAAGTACTGCTAGATAGTTTTTCTGTCCTTTAAAACCGTAGTTACACGAAAGAATATTATACTCCACGCCCTCTGTATGTTGCGCTGAAACATACCATAACTGCAAAGGAGTATTTTTTGGGATTGTATTTGATTGCTTTAGAATTTGGTAATTATCCAGCTTTTGTGCGTCAGCTTTAACTGCTGTCAAAACAGACTCTGGTGCGGGGCATTGATCGGCAAGCGCTATACCAGTTGTTGATACGCCCAACATAAATACTATAAATATTTTTGCTTTCATGTGATTTACCTTAGTTTGTATATACGTAATTAATTATAATCAACATATAATATTACACAAATAATAATTAAATTCCCGATACAGTTGAATACAACTTGATGAATTATTTTAATGTTTTTTAATTGATCAATTTCGGCTGGTTTTTTTCGAATATTCAGAAATGCTTTTTGGGCTGCGGTCTATAGGCAATAAGTCCTACGATAATATTAGCCATAAAATTATTCACCGATCGATATCGTGAGTGTTCAGCTTGAGATATATTTTTGCGTTGGCAGTTAAAGCATATAAAAATGTTAGCGGATGTTGATTCTCATAAAAAATCAGTGGCTCTTTCATTCTGATGTTATGCGTGATTATGCTTGCCTGCAGGTGAGCATGTCAGTATAATCCCACGCGAATTTTTACCCGTGAAACGCAGGTTGAATCAGTGCAATTGGAGGCGGTGAAGCGACAAATCGGTTGGCTGCTGCTAGTCCAGTTACTGGTCAGTTTGATTGCTGTTGGACTGGTGTTCTGGTTTTCCACGTTGCGGGGTGTCTCGGTTGCTTTAGGCGCTGGGACAATGCTGTTGGGTCAGTTGTACGCAACAATCCGGCTGCTTTGGCGTGTAGGTCAACATCGAACTCATCCGCAGAGAATAGTGATGAATCTATACCGAGGCGCGGTGGGTAAAATGGTGATTTTAGGCGTAAGTGTGTATCTGTGTCACCGCTGGTTTGCAGTGGCATGGGGCGCTTACATAGTAGGCGTGGCCGTGGTTCAAGTAGGGCTTTGGCTAGCGCCTTTTTGGTTTAATAAGAAGGGATAGTCTTCTGTGGGTACAGTGACAACTGAACATACAAATATCGTGCCGCGCGCTGAATATGTTCAACACCACATGCATCATTGGATTTTCGATTTAAAGACGATGTCCTTTGATCAAACACATGGCTTTTGGGCCTTAAACGTTGACACCTTGTTAGTATCCATTGTCTTGGGTGTGCTGGCATTTGGTTTATTTGCTTGGGTGGCGCGTTGCGCAGTGGCCGATACGCCGGGGCGTTTACAAAACTGCATTGAAGCCTTGGTCGACAGTATCCAAAAGATGGTCAAGGAAACCTATCATGGTTCCAGCCGTTTAGTTGCGCCACTCGCGTTAACGATCTTTGTGTGGGTCTTTTTGATGAACTTCATGGATTTGATTCCGGTTGATTTGATTCCGCGTGCGGCCAATGAAGCTGTCGTACATTTCTTCCGAGCTGTGCCAACTGCGGATCCGATGTTGACCTTTGCCTTGTCGATTTCTGTATTTGTCTTGATTATTTTTTACAACTTTAAGAGTAAGGGCGTCATTGGCTTGAGTCGTGAAATTTTGACGCAACCTTTTGGTATTTGGTTGTTTCCTATCAACATTATCTTTCGCGTATTGGACGAGGTGGTTAAGCCTTTGTCTTTGGCGTTGCGACTCTTTGGTAACATGTTTGCCAGTGAGTTGGTCTTTATCTTGATTGCCCTGTTGCCCTGGTGGATTCAATGGGCGCCCGGATTCATTTGGTCAGTTTTCCATATTCTGATTATTACCATTCAAGCATTCATTTTTATGATGCTGACGGTTGTTTATTTAAACCTCGCGCAGAGCGTACACTAAGCGTTCTGCGTTCAATTCAAAGGAGAAATACATGCAAGTTGCTCAACTGATTGCCCACGTTCAAGGGCTGACTGCCGTGGCCGCTGCGTTGCTAATCGGATTGGCTGCCTTAGGTACAGCAATTGGTTTTGGTGTGCTGGGTGGCAAGTTCTTGGAAGGTGTTGCACGTCAACCTGAGCTAACCGGTATGCTCATGACACGGATGTTCTTAATGGCAGGTTTGGTTGATGCGTTCGCCGCAATTTCCATTGCCATGGGCTTAATGTTGTTATTCGGTTCCAATCCTTTCTTGACCCAAGTGATGAAGCACGTTGTTATCGTGGCTAAACACGCAGCGGGTGCATAATTGGAGGTGAGTTGATGGATATCAACGCAACACTAATCGGCCAAATTATCACGTTTATTCTATTTGTCGGTTTTACGATGAAATTCGTCTGGCCGCCATTGATGAAAGCTTTGGAAGAACGTCGGCAAAAGATTGCAGATGGTCTTGCTGCGGCAGAACGCGGCCACCATGATCTTGAAGTTGCGCGCTACAAGGCTAAAGAGATCGTGCGTGAAGCCAAAGCACAAGCTGCAGTGATCATTGAACAAGCTAATCAGCGGGCGCATAAAACCGATGAGGCGGCACGTGAAGAAGGGCGTAACTTGGTCGAACGCATGAAACAAGTGGCCGATACTGAAATTGAGCAAGCACGTTTAGTGGCTGCAGAAGCTTTGCGTGGCGAAGTGGTTGATTTGGCGCTACAAGGTACTGAAAAACTGATTGCGAAAAACTTGGATAAAGCCAGCAATGAAGCGTTATTAGACCAACTACTGCAGGAGGTTAAATAACCGATGGCAGATTACCGTACGATTGCTAGGCCCTATGCCAAAGCAGCTTATGAAGTTGCCGTGCAAGCCAACGCCGTTGCTGAATGGGAAGCGTTTCTCTCGCAATTAGCGGTTTGGGCTGAAGGTGCTGAAGCGCGTGCTTTGTTGTTTCACCCCAAAGTGTCAGCAGATCAATTGGCAGATGCATTGATTGTGACCTTGGATCAGGAACTGACAGCTGAAATGCGTAATTTTCTGCTCGTATTGGGTGAAAACCAACGCCTGGCCATTCTGCCTGATGTAGCCATATTGTTTCGGGCGCAGCAGTCGACTGATAACGCAAAGGTGGCAGCAGTTTTAACCACGGCTACCAAATTGTCGCAACAGCAATGTAAAGCATTTGAGTCTGCTTTGGCGGCTAAATGGGATTGCGCTGTCGAGATGCAGCATGAAGTTGATGAGGACCTGCTCGGTGGTGCCGTTGTGCGCGTCGGTGATTGGGTGCTAGATGGTTCGATTCGCGGCAAATTAAAACGCCTGGCTAAAGTGTTAACCGCTTAAATGCCAAGTATGAATACAGATTAAAGGAAATAGACAGATGCAGTTAAATTCATCAGAAATTAGTCGCTTGATTAAGCAGCGGATAGAAGGCTTTGATCCAACTGCTGAGACGAAAACTGAAGGGACTGTTGTAAGTGTGCGGGATGGCATTATTCGTGTGCATGGTCTCGATCAAGCCGCCTACGGTGAAATGTTGGCCTTGCCAGGTGATGTATTTGGTGTGGCATTTAACTTAGAGCAAGACTCTGTTGGTGTGGTTGTATTAGGTGGTGCTGATCACATTGCTGAAGGCGATAAAGTCCATTGCACCGGTCGTATCTTAGAAGTGCCTGTTGGTGAAGCATTGTTAGGCCGTGTGGTTGATGCCTTAGGTAATCCCATTGATGGTCGTGGACCGATTGAATCTGACGTTACGTCACCGATTGAAAAAGTAGCACCAGGAGTGATCGCGCGTCAGAGTGTTGATCAACCTTTGCAAACGGGTTTGAAAGCAATCGATGCTTTAACACCGGTAGGCCGTGGTCAGCGTGAATTGATTATTGGTGACCGCCAAACCGGTAAAACTGCGTTGGCGATTGATGCCATCATTAACCAAAAAGGAAAAGGCGTTAAATGTATTTATGTGGCGGTTGGCCAGAAAGCGTCTTCCGTGGCAAATGTTTTACGTAAATTAGAAGAACATGATGCACTGTCTTATACCACCATTGTGGTTGCTGGTGCGTCTGAAGCAGCTGCGTTGCAATTCATCGCACCTTATGCTGGTTGCGCGATGGGTGAGTACTACCGTGACCGTGGCCAAGATGCTTTGATTATTTATGATGATTTAACCAAACAAGCCTGGGCTTATCGTCAAATTTCCTTGTTATTGCGTCGTCCGCCTGGGCGTGAAGCGTATCCAGGGGATGTGTTTTATTTGCATTCTCGTTTGTTAGAGCGTGCTGCGCGTGTCAGTGCAGAATATGTCGAGAAATTTACCAATGGCGAAGTACGTGGCCAAACCGGTTCTCTAACTGCGTTGCCGATTATCGAAACGCAGGCCGGTGATATTTCTGCTTTTGTGCCAACCAACGTGATTTCGATTACCGATGGTCAGATCTTTTTAGAAACCGATTTGTTTAACTCTGGTTTCCGTCCATCGATTAACTCGGGTGCCTCAGTTTCACGGGTCGGTGGTGCAGCGCAAACCAAAATAATTAAGAAATTGGGTGGTGGTGTGAAACTGTCATTGGCACAGTTTCGTGAATTAGAAGCTTTCGCACAATTTGCTTCTGACTTAGATGACGTGACTCGCAAACAGTTAGAGCGTGGTCAACGCATGATGGAGTTGATGAAACAGAAGCAATACATGCCGTTGAGTGTGGCGCAAATGGCCATCTCTTTGTATGTCGTGGAAAAAGGCTTTTTAGATGATGTGCCATTAGAGAAAATCACTGGATTTGAGGTTGCATTGCATCAGTACATGGCTGACCAATATGCAGACTTGATGGCTGAAATCGATGCGACAGCGAAATATGATGACAAAGTTGAAAAGGCTATCCATGCCGCTGTGACAACATTTAAAGAGACACAAACCTGGTAAGTGGCTGAAAAAATATGGCAACAGCAAAAGAGATTAAAGCGCGTATCGGCAGTGTGCAAAACACGAAAAAGATTACGCGCGCGATGGAAATGATTTCAGCCAGTAAGATGCGCAAAGCGCGGGCTCGCATGGAGGCCAGTAAGCCTTATGCGCAAAGAGCCCGTGCAGTCATTGGCCATTTGGCCAGTGCGCATCCTGAATATCATCATCCGTATATGAATGAACGCGAAGTCAAGCGTGTTGGTTTTATTGTGATATCGACAGACCGTGGTCTGTGTGGTGGTTTGAATATCCAGTTATTCAAGAAAGCCACCACGGAAATGCAGCAATGGGCTGACCAAAAAGTTGAAATTGATGTCGCCGTGATTGGTCATAAAGGTGAAGCTTTTTTTAAGCGTCTGCAGAGCCATATTGTTGCCTATGCCGGTCATTTGGGCGATGCACCGCAGGTCAAAGATCTGATTGGTTCGGTCAAAGTGATGTTGGATGCCTTTGATGAAGGCAAAATCGACCGTTTGTTTTTGGTGAGTAACGAATTTGTCAGCACCATTAAACAAAAACCGGTCTGTGCCCAGTTATTGCCGATTGAAGCAGATGCCTCACATCAACGTGATGGTCATTGGGATTATATTTATGAGCCTGATGCGAAATCTTTATTGACGTTATTGTTGGTGCGTTATGTCGAATCTCAGGTCTATCAAGGTGTGATTGAAAATATTGCCTGTGAACAAGCAGCACGCATGGTGGCGATGAAGAACGCAACAGACAATGCGGGTGAAGTGATTTCCGGTTTGAAATTGCAGTACAACAAGGCGCGCCAAGCCGCCATTACCAAGGAATTAGCAGAAATTGTATCGGGTGCAGATGCCATTGAATAATGGGTGTGCGCACACACAATGAATCGCGCCCTGATCGCGTCAGCATAACAGGGCATAGCAAGAGTTGAGGATAAAACATGACAGCAACAGCAGAACAGACAACCACGGTAGAACAAGTTGAAGGCAATATCGCGCAGATTATTGGTGCGGTGATTGATGTGACCTTCCCAAGTGACCGTGTGCCTAAAGTATATGATGCACTGCACGTTGTGGAGACTGGTTTGACGTTGGAAACCCAGCAGCAATTAGGTGATGGTGTGGTGCGTGCGATTGCCATGGGTCAGACCGAAGGCTTAAAGCGTGGCATGACCGTGGTCAATACGGGTGCAGCGATTCAGGTCCCAGTGGGTGAAAAAACGTTGGGCCGTATTATGGATGTTTTGGGTAACCCCATCGATGAAGCGGGCCCGATCAATGAAACTGAGCGTCGTGGGATTCACCGTGAAGCGCCAACCTTCCAGGATCAATCCTTAAGCGCCGAAATTTTAGAAACCGGTATTAAAGTTATTGATTTGATCTGCCCATTTGCCAAAGGGGGTAAGGTAGGTTTATTCGGTGGTGCCGGAGTTGGTAAAACCGTCACCATGATGGAGTTGATTAACAACATTGCGACTGAGCACAGTGGCTATTCTGTTTTTGCCGGTGTCGGTGAACGGACGCGTGAAGGTAATGATTTTTATCATGAGATTAAAGAGTCCAACGTGTTGGATAAGGTTTCGTTGGTTTATGGCCAAATGAATGAGCCCCCAGGGAACCGTTTGCGTGTTGCATTGACAGGTTTGACCATTGCGGAAGGCTTTCGTGATGAAGGCCGTGATGTGTTGATGTTTATCGATAATATCTATCGTTATACCTTGGCTGGCACCGAGGTTTCGGCATTATTAGGTCGGATGCCATCTGCTGTGGGGTATCAACCCAACTTGGCGGAAGAAATGGGTGTGCTGCAAGAGCGCATTACGTCGACTAAAGCGGGTTCTATTACCTCTGTGCAAGCGGTTTATGTGCCGGCAGATGACTTAACTGATCCGTCTCCAGCAACAACCTTCTCGCATTTGGATGCCACCATCGTATTGTCGCGTCAAATTGCTGAATTAGGGATTTATCCTGCTGTGGATCCATTGGATTCAACGAGTCGTCAGTTAGATCCTTTGGTGGTTGGGCAAGAGCACTATGAAGTTGCGCGTTCGGTGCAGAAAACCTTGCAACGTTATAAAGAATTGAAAGATATCATCGCCATTTTAGGGATGGATGAACTGTCTGAAGACGATAAGTTAACCGTTGCACGTGCGCGTAAAATCCAACGTTTCTTGTCGCAACCTTTCTTTGTGGCCGAAGTTTTTACCGGCAGCCCAGGTAAGTATGTGACATTGAAAGAAACCATTCGCGATTTTAAAGGCATTGTGCAAGGTGAGTATGACCACCTGCCCGAGCAGGCATTTTACATGGTGGGCTCGATTGACGAAGCCATTGAAAAAGAGAAATCACTATAAGTTACGATGCAAGACATGAGGCCAACCGCATGAGTGAGAAAACCCTGCAAGTTGATATCGTTAGCCCAGAAGGCGCTGTTTATTCAGGGCAGGCGAAAATGTTTTTTGCCAAAGGTGCGGACGGCGATTTGGGTATTGCGCCAGGGCATTTACAATTGCTCACCAGCGTGGCACCAGGTCCGGTGCGCATTGAAACGGCAGAAGGCACAGAAGAGTTACTATATGTGTCGGGCGGTATTTTGGAAGTGCAACCTGATCAGGTGAGCATTTTGGCAGACACGGTTGAACGTCCGAAAGACGTAAATGAAGCCGCGGCGAAAGAGGCTGAAGCAGCAGCTGAGCGTATTCTGAAAAACCAAAAAGCCGGTACACCTGATTATCTTAAGGCGCAGCAGGATTTGGCCGAAGCAATGGCTAAGTTGCGCGTGGTTGAGATGATGCGGGCCAGTAAGCGGTCGGTTTAATTTTTACGTCTATCTGACAAACCTACTTTTTTGCTACAGGTAAGCAATTTGGTGACAGGCTTTAGCATATCTGAAATATCGATTGCCTATTCTTGGGCTTGATTCGGCAGCCTATTTCCAAAGCCTTTACACCCACTAAGTCACTCAGTTGAAGATGATCTGCTATGCATGAGCCAGTTCATGCGCTTGAAGCTTGGATTAAAATGGACCATACTCCCAGAAATACAGGATTTTTGGGAGCATGGTCCATGAAAGCACGAATCGTACAACCGCCAAGTCGTCAGAGTAGTTTTTTATTGGGTGCGCGCGGTACGGGAAAGAGCACATTGCTCAATCATGATTACAGTGATGACGCCGTGTTTTATATTGATTTGTTAAATTTGGATACAGAGCGTCGATATTCCAAAGACCCCCAGTCATTATTCCAAGAAATATTAGCTTTGCCATCGACAATTAAAACCATTGTGATCGATGAAATTCAAAAAATCCCGGCTTTGTTAGATGTTGTGCATGCGCTGATTGAAAAGACTCAATTGAAATTTATTTTGACAGGGTCCTCAGCCAGAAAACTGCGTAAGGGCCATGCAAATATGTTAGCCGGGCGTGCAGTGGTGAAAAACTTATACCCATTTAGCTTTATTGAGTTAGGGGCAGATTTTCAGCTGGATGCCATCTTGAATCATGGGTCTTTGCCGGCTTTGTTTGCATTATCATCACTGACTGAAAAACAGGATTACCTACGTACCTATAGTCATGTGTATTTGAAAGAAGAGGTGTGGGCTGAACACCTGATCCGGCAGTTAGAACCGTTTCAATATTTTTTGGAAGTAGCCGCACACGGTAACGGTGACATTATCAACACGGCTAAAATTGCGCGGGATGTGGGCGTCGACCATAAGACAGTGCAGCAATATTACACGATATTAGAAGATACCTTGTTGGGTTTTCATTTAAATTGCTATCGAAAATCTTTTCGTAAACGCTTGGTGCAGAAACCAAAATTTTATTTCTTTGATATTGGTGTGACACGTGCATTGGCGAATTTATTAGCCATTCCCGTAACACCTGCTACCTATGACTATGGCAAAGTATTTGAGCATTTTATTATTTTGGAATGCTATAAATTGGTCCAATATGCCTATCCGGATTATCGGCTCTCTTATTTAAAAACGACGGATGGTTGGGAAGTTGATCTCGTGGTTGAACGGCCTGGGCAGCCTTTGCTATTCGTGGAGATCAAAAGTGCAACACAGGTTACAGCTGACATGCTGACTCATCTGCAGAAGATACCAACAGCCATGCATGAAGCAGCAGAATGTGTTTGTTTTGCCAATGTGGAACGGCCATTAAAAATCGATGACATTATGGTTTATCCCTGGCGGCAAGGGATTTTGCATTATTTTCCAATTGCAGAAAATTCCCGTGTTGCACCCATAAGTGCTTAGGCTATGATAACCGCCACGATTTGATAACCCCTAGCGATTGCCCATGAATGAAGCCGCAGTGCTGACTTTTTCTTTGTTAATGTTAATCGCCTTTGCTTGCCAATGGCTGGCTTGGCGTTTGAAATTGCCGTCTATTCTGTTTTTGCTGTTGGCTGGGATTGTCCTGGGGCCAGTGGTGCACTGGCTGCAACCAGATGAGTTGCTGGGCAATTTATTATTCCCTTTTATCTCATTATCGATTTCGATCATTTTGTTTGAAGGCAGTTTGTCGTTGAAGTGGTATCAAATACGGTGTCATGGACGCGCGGTATTTAATTTGGTGACAGTTGGTGTTGTGATTACCACTGTGTTGACGGCTTTGGCGGCGCATTACTTGTTGGCACTGTCATGGCAGATGGCCGCGTTATTCGGCAGCATCACGGCGGTCAGTGGACCAACAGTGATTGTACCGATGCTGCGTGCAGTGAAGCCAACGCCGAGTGTGGCGAATATTCTGCGCTGGGAAGGGATTTTGATTGACCCGATCGGCGCACTGTTAGCCATTTTGATTTTCATTGGCATTGTGGCATTGCATACCAATGCAGAGTGGACCATGGTGGTGTGGCATTTTTGCCTGACATTAGTATTGGGTCTTGGGATTGGGCTATGTGCAGGTTTATTACTGGCGTATTTATTGCGACGTCAATGGGTGCCGGATTACCTGCAAAATTTAACCACATTGAGTGTGGTGATGGTGGCGTTTGCTGGTGCTGATCACGTGGCGCCTGGTGCGGGTTTATTTGCAGTCACCAGCATGGGGATTTTGCTGACCAACTTACCCAAAGTGCATATCGAAGAGGTAGTCGGGTTTAAAGAAAATTTGAGTTTGATCTTAATTTCTACGGTCTTTATTGTGTTGGCTGCACGCGTCAATTTTCATCATATTGAAGATGTCTTTGGCGGTATGATTATTTTATTGGTGATTATGCAATGCGTGATTCGGCCTGTGGTGGTATTTCTGTCTACTTGGCGCAATTCACGCTTACGTTGGCAAGAAAAATGTGTCATTGCCTGGATTGCCCCGCGCGGCATTATCGCAGCATCCGTGGCGGCGATTTTCTCGATTCAGTTAACCGAGCATCATATTGTCAGTGCTGAGATGTCACGTTTGTTGGTGCTGTTAACGTTTATTGTCATTATCGGGACAGTGGTATTCCAAAGTTTAACCAGTCGACCTTTGGCGCATTGGTTGAAGGTTTCAGAAGGTGAAGCAAGGGGCGTATTGCTGGTCGGCGCCAGTCGCTTTTCGATTGCTTTAGGCCGAGCCTTACAACAGTTGGATTATCCAGTATTGCTCACCACCACGCATTGGCATCGCAATCGCTTGGCACGCATGGAAGGCTTGGAATGTTACTACGGCAATCCAGTGTCAGAACATGACGATCGTTATTTGGATTTATTCGGTATGGGGACTTTGTTGGCGATTTCATCACAACATGATCTTAATACCTTGGCCTGTTTGAAGTATCAGCGTGAACTTGGACGACGTCATGTGTTTATCGTTTCAACCGGTGATGTGGATATGCCTCGGAGTCAATACAGTCAACATCGGGCAATGAGTCAGTTGTTTGCAGCTCAGTTTACCTATGTGCATTTGAATGAACTCGTTAAAGCTGGTTGGCAAGTGAAAACCACTCAATTAACCGCTAATTTTCGCTATGCGGATTACCAGTCTGCGCATCCAGAGCATGTGCCATTAGTGGCGATTGATTTGCGCGGTCAGTTGTGGTGGTTTACGCAAGACACGCATCCGGAACCAGCGGCTGGGTGGAAGTTGGTGAGCTTGATGCAGTCATAGTATTTGATGAGGTATTCAAGCCTATGGCTGGGTGTCGTTTGTGAAAGCTTGACTTCGACGAAAGGTTACTGAGTCTATCGAAGGACAGTCAGAGCCTGTTTAAAGAATAGTGCCGATGGCCCTTCAACAAAAGATCTTTGAGCTTGTCGAAGGGTGGTGACCTATTTCGAAGTCGAGCCTATTCAAATGGAATCAGGCTAAAACCTCCCTTTTTCACAAGTGCTACTCAGCTTTCTGCGCATAGCCGACTATGGCCTGATAGGTTAATGGATAACGCGCATCAGGTAGACGATACGCAGCATAGCGTGTGAGCAAAGTTTGTAATGATTTTTTTTGGCTGATATGTGCTGGGCGTTGCGGATGATATTGCGCGCCGATGGCTTTTAGGTGATTCAGTGCTGCTCTGGCGGATGGAAAATGTTCACGTTGCGTATGTGGTGTCAGCGCCAGCGTTTTAAACTGATGGGCTGTGAGTAAGGTGTACCACTGTGCCAGATCGGGGTAAGCAAAAGTACGACTACTTGCGGCACGCAGTTCAGTTAGCGTATCAGGTGCCAGCGTGGCAAAGCAGAAGTGGCCTTTGGGTTTGAGAATGCGTTGGCATTCGGCTACAAGCTGTTGGGTGGATTGGCTCCACTGTATCGCCAGGCTGGAGACAATCAGGTCAACGCATTGATCAGCCAGCGGTAAATGTTCCATATCTGCACATAACCAAGTGATGGCAGGGTGTGTATATTGGCATTTGCCTTGTTGCAGCATCTGTTCCGCCAGGTCGCAGGCGATAATCTGCGCGTGTGGGTAACGTTGGCGTAAGTGATCCAGACTGTTTCCCGTGCCACAGCCTAATTCAAGAATGGTCTGCGCATCGTCTGGTAATGGGCCTTGCAGCAGGTGTTGCAGGATGTTTGCCTGCGCCGTGGCCGCTTGATCATAAGAGTGAGCGGCTTGGTTAAAACAGCGCCGGATATGTCGTTTAGTCTGTGACATGGTCGACGGGTCCAATGGTCTGCCAAGCGTTGTGCAAGGCAATTACCAGGCGGTCAATATCAGCTGCTGTGTGGCGGCAACTTAGGGTGATGCGTAAGCGACTTTGATTGCGGGGTACGGTAGGTGGTCGTATCGTTTTTACAGCAATGTGCTGCTGTTTTAAGGCCTCGCTGATGCGCAAGGCGGTGTCACTGGCGCCAACCAATAACGGCTGGATGGCCGTGTCACTGTTTAACAAGGGCAGTTCTAGAGCCTGCATGCATTGGCGAAAATAAGCGATGTTACGACGCAGTTGCGCATGGTGTTGCGGTTCTTGTTGCAGGATGTTCAGGCTGGCCATGCTGGCGGCCACGATGGCCGGCGGTAAAGCGGTGTTGTAGTAATAAGGTCGTGCAAATTGCTGCAGCATGTCGATGGTTTGTTGACTGCCGCAGACCAGTGCGCCCGCACTGCCGATGGCTTTGCCTAAGGGATAAATGGCGATGTCATGGCTGTGGGGTTGGCGGTTGAAATGCGCATAGCTACCGAAACCTTGAGGACCGATAACACCCAGGCCATGGGCATCGTCCAGTATTAATAAGCTTTGGTGTGCGCGCGCCAAATCTTGTAATGCCGGTAATGGGGCTATATCGCCTTCCATGCTGAATACACAATCCGACACAATGGCTGTCGGTCCTTTGGCAGTGCTCAATTGTTCAGTCAGATGGGTCAAATCGAGATGCCGATAGCGTTTGCGTGTCGCGTCACTGAGGCTGGCGCCATCCAATAGCGAGGCATGGCAGAGTTTGTCTTGTACAATCAGATCGCCTTTTTGCAGCAGTGCACTGTGCACAGCGAGGTTGGCTAAGTAACCACTGCTGAATATTAAGGCGGCTTCAAAGCCTAAGGTCTCAGCACATTGCATTTCAAACGTATGATGCAATTCGGTATAGCCAGTCACTTGCGCTGAACCGGTGCTGCCAACCCCCCAGGTCTCTAAAGCTGATTGTGCCGCTTGGATGACGCGCGGGTCTTGGCTAAGGCCTAGGTAATCATTGTGACAAAAATTGATAACCGTTGGCTGCGGTGAACGCGCTTCAGGTCTGCGGGTCAGATGCGCGGCATGGTGCGTCGCCAGTTTGTGTTGGAAGCGTTGAGTAAAAGTCATCAGGGATTTAGTCGTTGCCGTGTTGGCGTATAGTTCTCGTTAACTTTCAGTTGTGGCTTCCGTTGCTGGTGCTGACATTTTCTCCGGGCGAATTTTGAGTTTTTCCATCAGGAGTTGGTCTTGATCAGCCGTTTGGTTGCCAGCGGTGAGTAACTTTTCGCCATAGAACAAAGAATTGGCACCGGCAAAGAAACACAATGCTTGTACTGATTCGGGCATGTTTTCCCGGCCAGCAGACAGTCGAACATGACTGGTGGGCAAGACAATGCGGGCGACCGCAATGGTGCGAATAAATTCGAAATGATCGATTTCGGTGACGTCTTGTAACGGTGTGCCTTGGATCGGAATCAGTTGGTTAATCGGCACGCTTTCTGGCGGCGTCGGTAAAGTCGCCAGTTGATAGATGAAACCAATGCGGTCTTGGCGTGATTCTCCCATGCCGATAATGCCGCCGCAGCAGACTTTGAGTTTGGCATTGCGGGCATTGGCTAAGGTATCGAGACGGTCTTCATAGCTACGCGTGGTAATGATTTTTTCGTAGTATTCCGGTGAGCTGTCTAGATTGTGGTTGTAATAATCCAAACCCGCTGATTTGAGGGTTTCAGCTTGATTCGCATCCAACATGCCCAACGTCATACAGGTTTCTAATCCAAGATCTTTGACGCTTTCAATGATTTCGGCAATTTGTGGTTCAGCTTTTTTGGGTAGAGAACGCCAGGCAGCACCCATGCAAAAACGCGTGGCGCCGCGATTTTTGGCAGCTTGGGCTTGGCTGACAATGAAATCAGTGTCTAACATTTTTTCTTTTTCCAGGCCAGTATTGTAATGCCCGCTTTGTGGGCAGTAAGCGCAATCTTCAGGACACGCACCGGTTTTAATGCTGAGTAGGGTGGAGAGTTGGATCTCATTCGGATCAAAATTTTCCCGATGTACGCGCTGAGCTTGAAACAGCAAATCATTGAAGGGCAGTTCATATAAATCAGCAATGGCGTCTTGGTTCCAGTGGGTCATGAGATTACTCGGTCAATCAATCTGGCCAGCCATGTTAAGTGGCTGTACACTGTTGTCAACTGAAAATTAGGCAATAGGTTAACGATGAAAAGCCGAGTCAGTAGCACATTACAGCAGCGCGGTTTACAGCATGTTTGGCATCCGTGTTCACAGATGAAAGATTATGAAACATTTCTGCCATTGGAAATTGAATCAGCGCAAGGTTCGTATATCCAGTTACAGGATGGACGTAGTTTGATTGATGCCGTATCGAGTTGGTGGTGTAAGTCTTTGGGGCATGGTCATCCGGTTTTAAAACAGGCTTTGCAGGCGCAAGCCGACAAGTTTGAACATGTGATTCTTGCCAATACGATTAATCGACCGATTGTCGACTTGTCAGAAAAATTGGCTCAACTGTGTCCACCGTTGGATAAGGTGTCATTTGCCAGTGATGGGTCTTGTGCGGTGGAAATGGCGATGAAAGTCAGCCTGCATGCTCATCAACTGAAAGGCATGCCGCAGCGTACCGATTTTATGGCGTTGCGTAATGGGTATCACGGTGAAACAGCGGCTGCGATGGCTGTGACGGATTTAGGCTTGTATCGTGCCCCCTATGTGGCGATGTTGCCAAATAATGTACATTTTTTAGAAGGCCTGCCGTATGTGTCAGGCACAGCGGATCCCTTGTGGGAAAATTGTGAGGCCATGTGGCCACCGTTAGAAGCGCAGTTGAACCAGCATGCCGACACGTTAACAGCGATTATTGTCGAACCTGTGTTGCAAGGTGCGGGTTCGATGTCGTTGTACAGCCCAGACGTATTACGCCGTTTATCTGCGTGGGCCAAAGCCCGAGGCATTCATATGATTGCTGATGAGATTTTAACGGGGATAGGTCGTACGGGTACGGCGTTGGCGTGTGAACATGCCGGTTTGGTACCAGATTTTATCTGCTTGTCTAAAGGTCTAACGTCGGGTTGGTTGCCTTTAAGCGTGATGATGACGTCAGCAGAGATTTATGATTTGTTTTATGACGACCATGAAAGCGGCAAGGCATTTTTGCATTCGCATACCTACACCGGCAATACCTTGGGTGTTGCGGTGGCTAATGCCTGTTTGGACGTGATGGCCTCTGAACAAATCTATGCCTATGTGCAAAACACGCTGGCGCCGCATTTGCAGCAACGTTTTACTGAAGTCGCGAATCAGACCGGTAAGCTGCACAACTTACGCCATCTAGGCGCCATGGTCGCAGCGGATTTGGTGGTGCCAGGTCCTGGGCGTTTGGGCTATGAAATCTGCCAAGCGGCCGCGCGGTTAGGTGCATTGATTCGGCCTTTGGGTAACACGTTGTATTGGGTGCCGCCTTTGAATACAACGACAGCCACGATTGATGAGTTGGCGGATATTACGCAGCAGGCGATTACAGATGTGCTGGGTTAGCGTTTGTCGTCACATTACGCTCGAGTATTAAAGCATTCATGCTGTATCGAATAAAAACGCCAGGGCATTATCGTCTTGCAAAGGATCTAGCATGGCTTGAAATTGAGGTTTGAATTGTCGGTTGACTTGGCGGTCAGTCAGTTGGTTATTGAAACCAAACTGTTGAGTGAAGGGTGTTTTGGCGTGTGCATGGATAGTGGGTATCGCTGCGATAACCGGTGCGCATACTAAAATCAGGCTGCATAAGGTCAATATGATCGCTTGCCAGAAAGTGTGTCGGCAGGCGGGTGTTTTGAGTGACAATCCTTTGCCTCTTGTATCCGTAGAATATCAACGAGATTTCAATCAATTATCAGATCCCAAACAAGAAAAATATGCAATGCGTAGTTTAACGTTCTACATGAGCTTTATAGTTGCGATGCGATTTGGGGTAATGAAGATTCCTGTTTTTCGACAATAGCTTCAACTTATCGTTGAAGCGGTGCGGTCCACAATTAGGCAAGACTTTAGGCTGGATTCCTGGTCAAGCCAGTAATGACAGATTGAGAGGCGTTTAGCTAGGTGTGATTTTGCCCTTCGACAGGCTCATGGACCTAACTTGCGATGACTGAGCTTGTCGAAGTCGAGAATGTTTTCCCTTCAAC
>CAZIIK010000106.1:0-1957 GCA_964539235.1 uncultured Gammaproteobacteria bacterium
GCATGAAAATTAGTCTTTTTGGCTTGTGATGATCAAATTTGCATCAAAAATCCAAATGTAGAGTGCATTACGGTAGCATGCTGAAAAATGCCTTTAACAAAGGCTTGGCCGAAGGCAGAAGCTTCTCGGGTGCCCTCTAAAATGGAGTTTGTTCCGTAATTATCTGACCAAAACGGATTTAGATCGGTCGTTGAGCAGTTTCTTGCGGCATGGATTTTTATGGTCTTTATTCGATCGTTGTGCTTAAAAAATATTCTGATTTTTGGTGTCACTTTTCATGACAGCTCAGTGCTTTTGTGCTAGTTTTGGCGTCCATAAAATTTAGGTTCGAGGTGTGATGCAAGTATGATGGATGAACAACGGAAAAAGGCACTGGCAGCAGCGCTAGGGCAGATTGATCGTCAATTTGGTAAAGGCTCGGTGATGCGCTTGGGTGATGCATCTGCAGGTGCTGATATTGAAACAGTATCTACTGGCTCATTGGGATTAGACATCGCTTTGGGGATTGGTGGATTGCCCAGGGGGCGTGTGGTTGAGATTTATGGCCCAGAGTCTTCTGGTAAAACCACTTTAACATTGCAAGTGATTGCTGAATGTCAAAAAATGGGTGGCACGGCAGCGTTTGTCGATGCGGAACATGCACTCGACCCAGTGTATGCGAAAGCAGTTGGTGTCGATGTTGATGATCTATTGGTCTCACAGCCAGACACTGGTGAGCAAGCACTAGAAATCACCGATATGTTGGTGCGCTCAGGTGCGGTAGATGTGGTCATTGTCGACTCAGTTGCGGCTTTGACGCCCAAGGCAGAAATTGAAGGTGACATGGGTGACTCACATATGGGGCTTCAAGCCCGTTTGATGTCACAGGCATTGCGTAAGCTGACAGCCAATATTAAACGGACCAACACATTGGTTATTTTTATTAACCAAATTCGTATGAAGATTGGCGTCATGTTTGGGAATCCTGAAACGACCACGGGTGGTAATGCGTTAAAATTCTATGCTTCTGTACGTTTGGATATTCGTCGTACCGGCGCTATTAAAAAGGGCGATGAAATTCTGGGGAATGAAACCCGTGTCAAAGTGGTAAAGAACAAAGTGTCGCCGCCATTTAAACAGGCAGAGTTCGACATTATGTACGGCCTAGGAATTTCCCGTGAAAGTGAAATTATCGAGCTGGGCGTGAAGCAAGGATTTATTGAGAAGTCAGGTTCTTGGTATAGCTATAACGGTGAGCGCATTGGCCAAGGTAAGGAAAATGTCAAAGCCTTGTTAAACGAACAATCCGCAATGGCACAAGAAATTGAAGCCAAGATTCGTGAACAGTTATTGCCCGACCGTGCCGCGACCGATAGCTCTGCAGCAGATCCTATGGTGGCAGAAGGAATTTAATCAAATGGTGAGGCAAGTGTGGATTGCGTTTTGGCTTTGGTTGATTGGCAGTGTGGCAGCGTTTTCTGCTGTGAGTATGCGAGTTGCACCCTTGTCCCTGAATTTTTTTCCGGGAAAAGCCAGTCATCAATCTGTCAAAGTCACGAACCTCACCGGTCATACCATCTATTTGAAAGTGGGTTTGTTTCGCGTAGTGAACCCCGGGACACCCAAGCGTCGTTTAGTAACGTTGCATAATGACCCAATGGCGTTTGGACTCATTGCCTCGCCGCGTAAATTAGTGATCCCAGCACACCAGGTGCGTTCAATTTCTGTCTTGCGTTTGCATACGCCGCATCACGTGCCCATTCGGCAGGACTGGGTCTATCAAATTAATGTAACCCCCATGACAGGTGCTTTGGTTAAAAGTTCAGGCCAGAAAACACCTTAGAGTCTGTCCGAAAAGGGGTATTTTTCTTGTTATGCATTCAAACAGATGCGGATTTTTGGGATGTGCAGGGTCATAATACCGATTTGTCACGTGATATGCAGCACACAAGCCATGGAAAAGGTATACCCGAGTGAT
>CAZIIK010000107.1:0-3227 GCA_964539235.1 uncultured Gammaproteobacteria bacterium
CGCTGGAGAAAAATCAGGGGATTTAAGTTTTTAACATTGGTCGCCGACAATGTAGAATTCAAAGATGGAGAATTGGTTAGTGAACAGATAAACAGGAAGGCCGCTTAACCATCCCATACACCAGATTTGACATTAACTCAAACATTATTGACCCTGTAAAAACATGGCTGCCTGCCGGCGTCACGCTAACATTATCAACGCCTTATGATCATTTTCATGGTGCAAATCCAGGTAAAAAGCAGGCACTATTAACGGCTATGGAAACGTCTCTAGAAGCAGGGACGTTATTAGCAGCCGACTATGCCGCAGATGCAGCCGTTGTGCAGGCTATTTATCGTCAAGATAAATATAATCAATATTTATATCTATTAAGATCTTTTAAAACGTTTCCTGCGAATATTGGAGTCTATGATGACCGTAAGGCGAATTTAGGTGCGTTTCATGCCGCTAGCTTAGCCTTTTATAGTCGCGTGCCAATCCTTGATTTTTCCTGGAAAACCCTAGTCGTCTCTCGGAATGAGATTGAAGTGTTTACACCCAGTGTCCAAGTGTTTTTACCGCATAATTTATCCAGCAGCGGTGCCAATACAACGTTGGTTGACCGTTGTGAAAAGGCACGAGATTTACATGGTGCTGTGAGTATTGTGGCTGCGATGAAACCACCCAGTGGTGTTGAGCAGGAATTTGCACACGTAGGCGCCACTGTAACCGTTTTACCTCAGGGTAAAGATTTAGTGGCAGAAGCGCTATTGCCAACCGCCTTAATGCCACTTCCTGCTAAAATGCAGGCTTCTAAATTGGCAGAGGCGATTTGTGTAGCACGGCTGATCTGTAATAGCGTTATGTCTTATCCATTAGCCACTTTGCTTTTAGATCTACAGAGCAAAAATTTGATTGCGGGTGATCAAATTGGCATGATTTCGCATGAATATTATGAACCCAACCCTACACACCCAGCACTTTCAACAACCAGTAATGAAAAACAAATCCGATCTAAGGCAGAAAGCCCTCGGTTTACACGTGCATTCGGTGAACTAGGAGATCGTTGCTTAATGGTGGCCAGATTGCAGCGGGACCATTATGGCCAAGGAACTGTGGTCTATAACGGTTTTCAAAAACGTATGTGGGATCATTTGCTGGCAGATCCAAGCACGCAAGCTGCTGCCAAAGCACATATGCGCTGTCTGGGTTTAACTGAACACTCTGTCTTAATTATGACAACAGGCATCATCTCAGAACGTAAAGGCCAAGATATTATTCCCCGAGTTGCGCAAAGCTTAATGCTCTCTTTAGGCTATCACCCTGATCGCTGGGAAGATCAAGGTTACGACAAAGTCGTCTTTTTAATGGTTGGCGCACGAGATATTGGTCGCAAGGATGAAGCGCAAGCTAACCATAGCATTGAACAAGAAATTACCGCTTATGAATTGGGCGGCAAAGTGGTCAAATGGCTAGCAGTGCCTCAAGAAAAACTGGCAGAATTTTACGCCATGTTTTCACACGTTCAGCGTGCCATTGCACTCCAAACATCTAATTGTGAAGTCATGCCCGTTAGCTTGGTTGAAATGGCTAACGCAGGAGCGCTTCCTGTCGTGACAGATACCGGTGCTACAGCAGAATTGATTCCGGATAGCTTAAAACTATCGTTATTGATGCCCCCTTTTATGGCTTGCCAACAAGCTGCACAGCTCGAAAAGGCACTATGGCTAAGCCAACTGGACTTTGAGCTTCAAGTGAGTGAGGTACAAGCACATGCGCTTGGGCATTTTGATATAGCGAAATGCGAAGAATTCCATGAATCTAAGCGTAGTGAAGCGAGTGCAGCGGTTGAAGATAAAACAAGCCGCTTGGCTGCACAACGTGACGCAATGTCAGAAGATTTACCTGCGCAAAAATTTTACTTTCCAGAAGAACTGACAGCTAAACCAATGTCAGCCGCAACACCAGCCACCGTTATGGCGCCAACAACAGCATCTAATCCTCCAACTTTTAGATTTCCCTTTATTGGCGAAGTATCAGCGACAAAGGCACTCATGTTTGGTGCGCTGGGTGCAGCTCTACTCCTAGCTATGACAGGTGACCGTCGCAGTTGCGCAAGCGCTGCTGCTACACCGGTCTAATTGTGCAAAGCACTCTAGCAAGTTAGTCAAACACAGAAACGATCACTTTTATGAGACCCCACTAAACATCTTGCATGGTTTTAAGAATCCAGGTAAAAAGACTGTTCTTTCAATGATATAGGGCCTAATGTATGTACATTTTACATGACTACTTTCGTTCTTCAGCCGCTTATCGGGTGCGGATTGCATTGAATTATAAAAATATCCCGTATGAACTTCGTGAAGTCCATTTGGTGCGCAACGGCGGTGAGCAGCATAGCGATGCTTATCATCAACTAAACCCGCAAGGCCGCGTGCCAACTTTACAGAAGGGTGATTGGTCCTTAACACAGTCATTGTCCATTTTGGAATATTTGGAAGAAACGCATCCTGAACCTGCGATTTTGCCAACGGATCCAAAGCAGCGTGCACAAGCACGGGCCTTGATGGATCTGATCAGCTGCGATGTACACCCGCTGAATAATTTGGCAGTACTGCAGTATTTAAAAGGCCCACTGGGCATTAGCGATGAACAAAAAAGCGTATGGTATGCCCATTGGATCCAACAAGGCTTTCAGGCCTTTGAAGCGCTCTTAGCTGATCTAGCCGGCACCTATTGTGTCGGTGATGCTATTTCAATGGCTGATATTGCCCTAATCCCCCAAGTCTATAATGCCAATCTCTTTCAGGTGGATCTATCCGTATTTCCACGCATTCAACGTATTTTTCAACACTGCATGCAACAACCCGCTTTTGCTCAGGCTGACCCCGATGTGCAGCCCAGTGCACCGCGTTAATTAAGGAGAGGTGTTCGGTATGGATTCCGCGAAAAAACCCACCCAATATAAAGCCATAAAACCTGATGAAAATGGCATCATTCATTCGCTGCGAGCCATGGAGCTTGAAAAGCGAGGCGAGTAGTCAGCGATAGCTGCCGATTTTTTGGGTGAACGGCGGCACAAATGTCGGCGCATATAGCTGAGAGGATACCCGAGAAGCTTCTGCCTTCGGCCAAGCCTTTGTTAAAGGCATTTTTCAGCATGCTACCGTAATGCACTCTACATTTGGATTTTTGATGCAAATTTGATCATCACAAGCCAAAAAGACTAATTTTCATGCAGCACCGCT
>CAZIIK010000108.1:0-4733 GCA_964539235.1 uncultured Gammaproteobacteria bacterium
AAAGGCTTCCTGCTCGCTGGCTTTTAAGCCTATTCTGTAGATTACATCGGACAATTCTTTGCGATTAATCCGACCTGCCTTGATGGAACCATGCACAGTCTCACTATTCAGTTTAAACAAATCGATTTGATTCAAATCAACATCATTAGGATTTCTCGGCAGACTTCGTTAATGATTTCCAGTAACGCTCTAAACATTGAAACAATACCTTGTTATCAACAGTAGTGGCCTTGTGGCGTACAATCAGAATGACCTGGTGCTTTATATTCGCACAATTGTAACGAAAGCTCTCTCGAACAATGCGCCTACAGTGACTACGATCAACGGCTCGCGGAACAGATTTTTTACCGATAATCACACCAACTTTGGCATGTTTAGAAGGGTAAGAAAGCGCGATAAAAAAAGGTAGTACGCGCTTTTTGCCATGTTGCTTGAAGATTTCAAACTCGTCAGCATTCAAACGATCGATTTTCTGAAACCGATAGTTCATTGATTAGGCTGACAATACCAAACGACCCTTCGCCCGACGTCTTTTCAAAATCAAACGACCACTTTTAGTGGCCATTCGGACACGAAAACCATGGTTTCTCTTACGTTTCAGCTTGCTGGGTTGAAATGTTCTTTTCATGTGGATTGTCCACCGGTTCAAAAAAGGATGGTTATTATAGGGTGGCCCTAGGAAGGAGTCAAATTTCAAAAGGCGGCTCAGAAGGCCGTTTTCACAAACGTGTTCGGCTTATTATATTAAGAAAAAATATTTATATTTAGTAGTTGTAATAAGCAAACTACATTTCTGTGCATAACCTGCTCTAGATAAACCTACTATTGATTTTTAACGGTGGTGTAACCTTGTGCTTAAACCTGTTATTTTCGTGTTTATGTTTTTGTGCACAACTATTTTTTCCAAGTTATCCACATTTATTTCAGGGATCTATCTTTATCTTATCCACAGAGTTTTGCACAAGGCTAAAATATCTCGTTGAACTCGTCTGCTTTTGACGTTAGGCTTTGCCTGCTTCATTTGTAGGCATGCTTCGTTTATCAGCTTTTTCTAAGTTTATTAGTATGACTGCATCAGTTATTAACAGTTTTAGGTGGTCCCTTTGTGAGTATATGGCAGCAATGCGCTGAACGGTTGCAGCAAGAGCTTCCGGCACAAGCATTTAACACTTGGATTCGTCCGTTACAGGCTGAGGTTGCCGGAGATGAATTAGCGTTATATGCCCCAAACCGTTTTGTCTACAATTGGATTGATGAACACTACCGCATGCGCATCGAAACCATTTTGAGCGAATTAGGACACGCGGCATATTCCGTTCAATTGAAAGTCGGTGCAATGCCTTCTGCGCCTGTTTCAAACGATAAACCTCAAGTTGAGCCACGCCCGGTGCAGAAAGGTTTTACCATTGCTAAACAAACCAACCCGACCACGAAATTCGTTCATGAATCAGGCCTAAATAGTCGGTTTACCTTTGAAAATTTCGTTGAAGGGAAATCTAATCAACTGGCCAAAGCAGCAGCTTTACAGGTCGGTGATAATCCTGGCGTTGCGTACAACCCTCTGTTTATATATGGCGGCGTAGGTTTGGGTAAAACACATTTAATGCATGCAGTGGGGAATTTAATTCAAAGCCGTAGTGAGCGTGCCAAAGTCGTTTATTTGCATTCAGAACGTTTTGTCGCAGACATGATCAAGGCTTTGCAAAACAATGCTATTAATGACTTTAAGCAGTATTATCGATCTGTCGATGCCTTGCTGATTGATGACATTCAATTTTTTGCCGGGTAAAGACCGATCGCAAGAAGAGTTCTTCCATACGTTTAATGCGCTCTTAGAAGGGCATCAACAAATTATCATCACCTGCGATCGCTATCCCAAAGAAATAAACGGATTAGAAGAACGTTTAAAATCTCGATTTGGCTGGGGGTTAACGGTTGCCATTGAACCACCTGATCTAGAAACGCGTGTCGCTATTTTGATGAATAAAGCCGAAGAGTCAGGCGTTGAAATCTTACCTGATGTTGCTTTTTTTATTGCCAAACGGATTCGGGCGAATGTCCGTGAATTAGAAGGCGCATTACGCCGTGTGATGGCCAATGCCCGTTTTATGGGGCGAGACATTACCATTGATTTTGTCAAAGAAGCCTTAAAAGATTTGATTTCTTTGCAAGATAAACTGGTCACTTTGGACAATATCCAACGCACGGTTGCGGAGTATTTTAAAATCAAAGTCAGTGATTTATTGTCCAAACGGCGCAGTCGTTCTGTTGCCCGACCCCGTCAAGTCGCCATGGCGCTGTCAAAAGAGCTGACTAATCATAGCTTACCGGAAATTGGGGATGCATTTGGCGGACGTGATCATACTACGGTATTACATGCGTGCAGAACCATTGCTAAATTACGTGAGACCGATGAAAGTATTGCTAGTGACTACACGAAATTGCTGCGCGTGTTGTCGACATAAATTATCCATTTGAATTGGGAATGAAGGGACCAGGATGAAATTTTCAGTAACACGAAATGTATTAATCAAGCCAGTACAAGCTATTACGGGGATTGTCGATAAGCGCAATACGATGGCGATTTTGGGTAATATTAAGTTAGAGGCACATGATGGCGTATTATCCTTGGCTGCAACCGATTTAGAAGTCGAGGTGATTGCAAAAATTCCGGTTGCAGTTGAGGTGCCTGGTAGCATTACTGTGCCAGGGAAAAAATTACTGGATATCTGTCGCAGTTTGCCCGATGAAGCCTCTCTCGCTTTTACGGTTGATGGCAGCCAAGCCGTGCTCACCAGTGGTCGCAGTCGTTTTACGTTGGCGGTACTGTCTGCAGACGATTTTCCCAGTATCGAAAGTAAGCTGGAAGATGCCCCTGTCCAGGTTGTGCAAAGTGTGTTATCGCGCTTATTGAAGCGCAGTTATTTTGCTATGGCTAGTCAGGATGTGCGTTATTTCCTCAATGGACTTCTGGTTGAAATGTCCGACACCTATTTGCGTACCGTGGCGACTAATGGTCACCGTTTGGCGATGACAACATCGAATATGGCGATTCCGCTTTCGGGTGCGAAAAGACAGGTGATCGTGCCGCGCAAGGCTGTTATGGAATTGATGCGTTTACTCGATGATTCTGATGAAGTGGTTGATGTTACCTTGGGTGCTGGACATATTCGTGTGACGTTACCGCATTATCAATTTACATCAAAACTGATCGATGGTCGTTATCCCGATTACAACCGCGTGATTCCGACCGAAAACAAAAATATCGTCAAAGTGAATCGTGAGTTACTCAAGCAAACCTTAAGTCGAACTGCGATTTTATCGAATGAAAAATACCATGGTATTCGCGTCAATATGGCGTCAAATTTAATGACACTGTCTGCCAATAACCCTGAACAAGAAGAGGCTAAGGATGAGTTAGATGTGGAATACACTGGCGCTGAAATGGAAATCGGCTTCAATGTGAATTATCTAATTGATGCATTGTCAGTGATGGAACAGGAGCATGTCGTTATTGTGTTGAATGGTGCTTCTGGCAGTGCTGTTTTGCGTGATGGTCCTGATAGTGACAGTGTTTATGTGGTTATGCCAATTCGCCTGTAGCGCTTTAAAATTAAGCTGTTTCAGGTACCAATATGCCAAGTTTTGTTAACCGATTGCAAGTGGCCACTTTTCGCCACTTTTCGCAGCAAACTTGGCAGTTTCATCCTAAGGTTAATGTCATCCTTGGGGCTAATGGTAGTGGTAAAACCAGTATTTTAGAAGCACTTTACTTTTTAGGTGTCGGTCGATCTTTTCGTTCCAATGTTTTGCAAAACCTAATTCAACAAGGCGAGTCTGAATTTACCTTATTTACAGAAGTTACCCGGGATACGGGCGACTTGGTTCAATTGTCGTTGCGACGTGCCAAGCGGCTACCTCCGATTCAAAAGTTAGATGGTCAAGTGGTTAAAAGCACCGCAGAATTAGCTCGCTGGCTGCCGCTGCTGCATTTATGTCCGGATAGCTTTCAGTTATTAACCGCGGGTGGTAAGCAGCGTCGACGTCTACTTGATTGGGGGGTGTTTTACCAGAATACCCGTTTCATTTCGATTTGGCGGGATTTTAATCGAGTTTTGTTGCAACGCAATGCGGCTTTGAAACAAAAGCAACCCTACCGGCTACTGGCGTTATGGGATCAACGTTTCTCTGAATTAGCGATCGAAATCGATAAAGTGCGAGAAACTTATTTTGCGGACTATATGCCGGTACTGAAAGCGCAAGACCCAGATTTTTGGCAGGGCTTAGATGTAGAAGTGACGTATGTTCGAGGCTGGTCTGCCGGTAAGCCCTTACTTAAGGTCTTAGAAGATAATTACACGCAAGACCTACGTTATGGCAGTACACAATATGGACCACATCGTGCTGATGTGAAATTTAAAATCGGGCAGTTACCCGCGCGAGATATTTTGTCCCGTGGTCAACAGAAGCGTCTGGTGGTTTTATTGAAATTGGCGCAAGGGGCTTGTTTTCAACATCATACACAATCGCGCTGCGTGTACTTGTTAGACGATATTTATTCAGAGCTGGATGCGTACCGTGCGAATGAAATGACACAAATGGTTCAGCAGCAAGCGGCGCAATTATTTTTAACCGCTATTGACGAACATCGTGTGCCTGAGGTCTTGTTATCTGCCAAAGAATCAACACAGATTCAGTTGCTTTAACATATTGATAAACCTATAGTTCAGACC
>CAZIIK010000109.1:0-8522 GCA_964539235.1 uncultured Gammaproteobacteria bacterium
GCATGAAAATTAGTCTTTTTGGCTTGTGATGATCAAATTTGCATCAAAAATCCAAATGTAGAGTGCATTACGGTAGCATGCTGAAAAATGCCTTTAACAAAGGCTTGGCCGAAGGCAGAAGCTTCTCGGATACCCTCTGAGGAAAGGTTGGTGATCAATGATGCAATCGTTCAAATTCTGCAGCGTAATCAGTTTGAGAATTGCCGTAACCCTGGTGGGCATGCAGGTGGAAAAATGGTTTGGCGATATCACAGTGTATTAGGTCAAAAGGGTAATTTAGAAATTGATTTAAACTACATGTATAGGCAGCCCTTATTTGAGCCCCAGGCACTGTCACCTGCGTTCGATCAATATGCCCATTTGAGTTTCCCTGTTTTAGATATACATGAGCTTGTGGCAGGAAAATTATCAGCTCTGTTCTCGCGAGTGGCCAGTCGAGATATTTTTGATGCTCATCAATTATTAACGAGAGTCTCCTTTGATGCAGATAAGCTTCGTTTTGCATTTGTAACCTATATGGCAATGACAGGTCTAAAAGTTGAGCAAATTACAGTGGATTCTATTAATCCTAATCTGCAGGAATTTCATGATAGGTTGCTCCCTGTATTAAGACGATCTGCTCTAAAAACCAGCTTGGCATTGTCGGATTGGGTTGCAGGTATGGTCGTTGAATTAAGACAGGCCTTGTCGCAGGTGCTGCCGTTGCATGAGAATGAAGCCGTTTTTATCAGGCATGTAGAGTGTAATGGTCAAATACATCCTGAACTTATTACGCAGGATGAGGGGGCTTCAAAGTATTTTGAAGCAACACCCCGCGCTGCTATGGTCGGCTGCTAAAAATGCGCCAAAACCATCCAGTTAGCTAGAGCCCGTCGTCTTCTAGCCAGCTAACTTTGTTTAAGGAGTTTTTGACATAAATGCTGCAGTACATCAGCCGTGGTCACTAGATCAGGAATGGTGTGGGCTTCGATTTCAAAACCAAAGGTGTCTTCAATGAAGGCGATGAGCTCGGAGGCTTTCAATGAGTCAAAGCCATATTCAATGAGTGGCTTGTGGAGGTCTAACGCTTCAGGTTGGCAGAGCACCGTCTCAGCAATTTTATGTGTGATGGCGGGTGCAATGATAGCGTATATTTCACTGTGGGTTGCGGTTTGTTTCGTCATGCGTGTGCCGTGCTCGGTTGCGTGTCGTGCCAAATTAAGTCAGGGAATAACGTGCGTAAACAGTTGGTTTGTAAGGCTTGTTTGCAGGTCAGTCGCTGTGGTTTTCCGCTGGTGGTGCGAGGCAGGCTGGAGCGGGGTAACAGGCCAATGGCTGTTGCGCGGATTTGGCTGTGTTGATACAGCGCCGTTGCGATGGCTTGAATGATAGCCCTATGTTCAGTATCAGGTGTCTGCTTGTTGAGCTCGCATAATAGAACCAATGGCGCATCTGCTTCTGATGCTGAAAATGCAATGCAGGTTTGCTGAGTAAGTGCCGGGTGCGCCTGTTGTATGACAGGTTCGATTTCAGCCGGGTAGTAATTGCTGCCATTGATGATGATGCTTTCTTTGCGGCGGCCGACGATAAAAAGCGCGTCGTTTTCCATCACGCCCATGTCGCCGGTGCGTAGGTAATAGCGATTGTCTTTACTGTCGGTTAAGTGGGCATGAAACGTTGCGGTAGTCAGTTCAGGTTGATTCCAATACCCTTGACCAACACAGGGGCCGGTAATCCAGATTTCACCCGGTTCTCCCGTTTTGACAGGTTGATGGGTTTCAGGATCGACAATACAAACAGACTGTAGCGGCTTGCCGCAATTGACTAGATTTTGAGTTTGTATGGTTTGTCCCGTTTCCAGGCCTTGGTTGAAGCTCACCAGCAAGGTGGCTTCGGCTAGGCCATAGGCCGGACAGAAAATATCATCATGAAAACCTAAGGGTGCGAGTGTATTACGGAATTGTCTCAGTACCTTGGGGTCGATGGGTTCAGCGCCGCACATCGCGTACTGCCAATCGCTGAGGCCTAGGTTTTCCAGGTGTTCTGTTTTTAGGCGGTGTGCACACAGTGCGTAACCAAATGGAGGTGCGCCGGTGCCTTCGCTTTGATAACGCGACATTAGGGTTAACCAGAACCAGGGTCGACGAGCAAATTGTTGTGGTGAGGTGAATACCAAGCAGCCACCGCCATGGGTGGTATGCAACATGGCGCCGATCAAACCCATGTCGTGTGTTAATGGCAACCAGCTCACAATATAACGACTGCTGTACTCTCTTTGATATAGGTGTTCCAACAGTTGGATGTTCTGAATCAGGTTGTGCTGCGTCAGCATGACACCTTTGGCAGTGCCGGTTGAGCCAGAAGTGTATTGCAATAAAGCAGTCTCATCGGCTGTAAATGGCGTGATAGTTAAAGTAGATGTTGAGTGTGCCAGTGCATCGGTATTGAGCCATTGGCTATTGGTTGGCAGGTTGATGTCGTTTTGGCTGAACGCCTGCATCAGTGGGTGTGCTTGTGCCCATTGTGTGGTTTGACTACGTGCAATCTGAGCCTGAGTTGCACTGGTCGATAAAATAAATGTCGGTTCACAGTTATCGATGATGGCAGTGAGTTTGTCGGCCCCACTTGCATTCATCGGCACTTGGCACGGTGCAGCAATAACACCGGCATACCAGCAGGCATACAGTGCAATCACAAATTCTAGGCCGGATGGGTATAACAAAACGGCACGTTCGCCGGGTTGGGCATATAGTTTTAGTTCTTGTGCTAATGCTTGTGCTTTGCGCTGTAGTTCTGAATACGTCAGGCGGTTGGGCTCGTCTTTGGTATTGGCATAGAAAATATAGGCATCGTCATTAGGTCGTTGTGTCGCCCAGGTGTCAATCCAATCCGTTAGGGTTTGCGGGTCCATGTCATTTTTTACCGATTGTTAGTGCGCGCATTATACGAACTGGTGGTTTTAATGTCAGTGGAGTCATGAAAAGTGGAAATACGAATGGTTTATGTTTTTCTGTGGCTTAGAATCCGCGACCACTTAATGAAATCAAATGGACTTGGTGTGATATGAGTGCGTTTGATGATGTGTCTTTTTCGTTTCTTGGCTACGCAGTTATCTGTGCTTGTTCAGTGTCAACTGTTCTTGATCTCGATTGGATTTCCTCTGCATGCTTGGGCAGGCAGTTCTGCCGTTAAGCATTATCCTTGCGTACACATCCATAATCCGACCAGTTTTCTCGTCTTCGGCGTAGTGAGATATGCGTGGTGTAGCAGTGATTATTATTTTGTGGATCCTAGACAAGATTGGACGGCCTCTTCTAGGGGTTTGTGTTTGGTAGCTTCCATTAGCGCTATGGATACGACTGATCGAATTCCGGGTGATTCATACACCAGCTCAGGTACTTCATATAGTCATTTTTACATTTACCTGAATGATGCGCGTCGTCCTTCTGTTGCTCGGCAAGAGTAAGGACTGAAGTGATGTCGATATCGTCTTGCTTGTTATCCATTTGCCATTGTTTTTCGAGGATCGTTGCGATGAATATAAGAAAAATCTTTCCGCTGAGTGTCATTGTGATGTGGACTATTTGTTATGTGACCAGTGCTTTTGCTTTGGAATGGCGCAGTGGGTATGTCTATGAATTAACTGTGGGTACGATGGAAGGTGTGCAAGGTAATAATTTTAGTGTTGTTTTAGACGAAGGTGATGGTGTAACCAAACGTTATTATCCCGAATCATACTCATTGTTGGGCACGCACAGTGGTTCTGCGCTGTTGACTTTTTTGCTGTATGCCAAAACCACGCATAACAAAGTTTGGTTAAGCGACCACTCAGGGAATATAGGACGTAACTGGTTTGATGAAGTGTATTTTGGTCATGAATATTTGCAGGAGAGTGGTTTAATGAAAATTGTCATGGTGATATGTGGTTTATTCTTGGCAACTCCTGTCGTATTGGCTGAGCAGTGTGCGGGTGGTTATGTGTATGAACTCACCACAGGTAAAGTGCAGGGGCAAAGTGCACATTACAAAGTGATTTTGGCTGTTGGGGGCAGTATTCACAGAACGTATACGCCCGAGTCGTATTCATTTTTAGATAAAAAATCAGGGTATGCATTATTGAGCTTTTTGTTGTACGCCAAAACGACACAAAATAAGGTTTGGCTGTATGACCACGCAGGTAAATGTGGTGAGAATAAATTCGATGAAGTATACCTGGGCCGAGATTGAGTTTGGCTGATGAGGTTTCGCTTATTGATTATGTTCGGCTGGTTTTTTTGTCAGACCTGCATCGGTTCAGATAAACCAATCCAAGCACATCCGGTTTATACCTGTCCTAATGATAAGGTGACTTTTGTAGTCGGGGTGGCTGAAGACATGGCGACTGAGGCCGTCAAAGAGGCTCTTGGAGATGTGCTGAGTACCGCAAGGCGCAATGGTTTTGTGGTGCAGAAACTATATGGCGCTTTCGCCACGAAGGAGAGTTACTTGTCTTGGCTAGCCTGTCCGAAGTTAAGAGTCTTTTGGAATATTTCTCATGGCACAGCTATGAATATCGTGCTCTCTCGTGATACGGAGTTAACAGCTACCTATGTAAAAAATGATGTGCATTTGCGCTGCCGAACCTTGGTATTTAGCTATTCCTGTAATGGCTTTAATGGTTCGCTGAAAACTAATTTTGTTGCAGCAGGTGCGCAAAGGTTTATTGGTTCCAATACAAAGTGCGCAGCGGGTGGTCCTGATTTGTCAACGGCTAAATGTTTTTGGAATAAGGCATTGGAAGGTAAGAACATAACCAAGGCCTTAACCGATTGTAAGGCAGAGCATAAGACCATTAAGTTGCAAATTGCAGGTACGGGTTCTGATAGTGTGTCACCGGCAACGACAATGATTTATACCGAGGCGATGATGACGCATGACGAACTTTAAAGTTTCTGTCCAGCCAACAAGCACCACTCTTCTTCTTGCGCTGGGGGCTGCAGTGAGAACGCTGCTTGATAGTGTGCGCTCACTTCGTTTGCTTGTGTAGCCAGAATGCCGGATAAAGCAATCGGCGCTTTAGGTTTGAGGTGTTGTTGAAAAGTAGGCATGAGGCTGATCAGGGGCTTTGCCAAAATATTGGCAATCAATAAGTCAGCCCGTATGTCAGGTAAGTCTTCTGGCAATACCGTGTGCAATTGCGTTAATTCAAGCTGATTGCGGGTGACATTGTCGCGTGTGGCGATAAGGGATTGCATGTCATTATCAACACACCAGGCAGCTTTGGCGCCGAGTTTTACCGCGGCGATGGCCAAAATGCCTGACCCACAACCGTAATCAATAATCGTTTTGCCTTTGAGTTTTTGTGTCGCCAGCCAGCGTAGGCACAGTGCTGTCGTCGGGTGTGTGCCGGTGCCAAAGGCTAAGCCAGGGTCTAGCATGATATTGACGGCTTTAGGATCAGGTGGTGTGTAGGCTGATGGGCAGATCCATAAATTTTTGGCGAACCGCATGGGCTTGAATGCGCTCATCCATTGGCGTGTCCAATCCTGCTCTGGCAAAGTTTCAATGCTGAATGAGATGCTAAGTTGTGCATTGAGTTGTGTTTGCAGTGAATCAAGCGAGTGCGTTTCTGTCGGGAATAATGCAGTGACGGTTGTGTTAGGCCAGAGTGGCGTTTCGCCTTTTTTAGGTTCGTAGATAGGCGTGTCGACGCTATCAGCCAGTGTCACTGAAGCTGCGCCATTGTCCATCAGTTGTGCTTCCAGCTGTTCACAAGCATCTGCTTGTGTGGCAATTTTAACCTGTATCCAAGACATCAGTATTACAACGTTTGTGTGCAAAGCGCCGCGAGACTATCATGCGCTTACTGTGCGGTAAATGGTCGACGTTGTATGAGCCTTTCTATTCTGATTTTGCATGGCCCAAATTTAAATGTGTTGGGCATACGCGAACCCGATATTTATGGGACCAAAACACTGTTGGAAATTAATGCGGATTTACAAGCAGTTGCTGCCCAGCATGATGTGATGTTGTCATGCTTTCAGAGTAATGCCGAGCATGAGTTGATCGATAAAATTCAATCGGCTTTGGGTGTGGTCGACTGTATCGTCTTTAATCCAGCAGGTTTTACACATACCAGTGTGGCGCTGCGTGATGCTTTATTAGCCGTTGACATACCATTTGTAGAAGTGCATTTGTCGGATCCCACGCAACGTGAATCTTTTCGTCAGCATTCTTATTTTTCCGATATTGCGCTCGATGTGGTCAAGGGCCATGGGCCTGCTGGTTATCAGCTTGCACTTCAAGCAGCGATTGGGTATTGTCGCCGGAATTCTCCAGGAACCGATGGTTGATCGTGTTATGAAAATTAATTTAGATGATGTCAAAAATTTAATCGAATTGCTCGATAGTTCTAGCGTGGCAGAGCTTGAAATTACGCAAGGTGAAGAAAGTTTAAGACTGTCCCGGCAGAGCCAGGTCGTGACGACTGTTGCGGCAGCACCTGCGCCAGTGGCGCCAGCAATGCCAGCTGTTGCATTAGACACACCAGTCGCTGCGCCTGCACCTGAAGTTGCAGGCGCACCTGCGATCAGTGGTCATGCGATTAAGTCGCCGATGGTCGGTACGTTTTATCAAGCCGCCTCACCTGATGCTGATGCATTCGTCAAAGTCGGTCAAAAAGTGAATGTGGGTGACTTGGTCTGTATTATCGAAGCGATGAAAACCATGAACCAAATTGAAGCGGATCGTTCGGGTGTGGTGAAAGAAATCATGGTGGAAAACGCAACGCCGGTTGAGTATGACCAACCATTGTTTATGCTCGAAGACGCATAGTTAAGAGGCAATTATCATGTTGAAAAAAGTGTTGATTGCGAATCGCGGTGAGATTGCCCTGCGCGTATTGCGTGCATGTCGTGAATTAAGAATCAAAACGGTTGCCGTACATTCATCTGCTGATCGTCATTTAAAGCATGTGCGTTTGGCTGATGAGTCAGTCTGTATTGGCCCCGCCAGTTCTGTCGATAGTTATTTGAATATTCCGGCCATTATCAGCGCGGCTGAGCTCACAGACAGTGATGCTGTACACCCTGGTTATGGCTTTTTAGCTGAAAATGCAGAGTTTGCCGAAAGTGTAGAAGACAGTGGCTTTGTCTTTATCGGTCCACGTGCTGAAAGCATTTGCACCATGGGTGATAAAGTGGCCGCGATTGCCGCGATGAAAAAAGCGGGCGTGCCTTGTGTGCCAGGTTCTGATGGTCCATTGGGTGATGATGATCGAGAAAATTTACGCTTGGCGAAGAAGATTGGTTTCCCGGTGATTATTAAAGCTGCCGGTGGTGGTGGTGGTCGTGGCATGCGTGTTGTGCACGATTCAGCAGAACTGGCGCAATCGATTAAAATGACCCAGGCAGAAGCGAAATCTGCGTTTAATAATGATGTGGTGTACATGGAAAAATTCCTGCAAACGCCACGTCATATTGAGATCCAAGTTTTAGGCGATGGCAAAGGTCAAGCGATTCATTTAGGCGAGCGCGATTGCTCCATGCAGCGTCGCCATCAGAAAGTGCTAGAAGAAGCACCTGCTCCGGGGATTACGCCGAAGTTGCGCGCCAAAATTGGTACACAATGTGTGAAAGCCTGTGAGCAAATGAAGTATCGCGGAGCAGGAACCTTTGAATTCTTGTTTGAGAATGGCAAGTTCTATTTCATTGAAATGAATACACGGGTTCAGGTGGAACATCCCGTGACGGAATTGGTGACCGGTGTTGATATTATCAAAGAGCAATTGCGCATTGCAGCGGGTGAGCCGATGGCGCATAAACAAAGTGATATCAAACTGAAAGGTCATGCGATTGAATGCCGTATTAATGCAGAAGATCCAGAAACCTTTGTGCCTTCGCCTGGTAAGATCGATATTTATCATGCGCCGGGTGGTCCAGGCGTGCGTGTCGATTCACATATTTACAGCGGTTATGTGGTGCCGCCCTTTTACGATTCAATGATCGCTAAAATTATTTCCTATGGCCGTACGCGGGAAGCGGCAATCGCGCGGATGGAAAATGCGTTATTGGAAACGCATATTGATGGCATTAAAACCAATGTGCCTTTGCAAGAGCGGATCTTAAAAGATGAAAATTTCCAAAAAGGCGGCACCAATATCCATTACCTGGAAAAAATGCTGAAGGGTGAGGTTGGTTAACTGATGTTGACCAACCAGGTTCTGAAGTTGGGGTCATCAATGCAGTAGGCGCCACGACCGTCTGTCTGACTGATCAGGTTTTTCTTTTGTAGGCTTCTGAGTGCGGATTGTACGCCCGGTACAGTTAATGTTTTGATGCCAAGCTTTTGTGCCAGTGTTTGTCGTACTTTTTCACTAAACAATGCAGGTGTCTGGCTGGTGATCTCAATCAGTAGTCGCTGTTCTAAGAGGTTACCCGAGAAGCTTCTGCCTTCGGCCAAGCCTTTGTTAAAGGCATTTTTCAGCATGCTACCGTAATGCACTCTACATTTGGATTTTTGATGCAAATTTGATCATCACAAGCCAAAAAGACTAATTTTCATGC
>CAZIIK010000110.1:0-11490 GCA_964539235.1 uncultured Gammaproteobacteria bacterium
GATAGCTCAGCAGCCAAATTTCCTGTAACATTTTGCATGTGGCGTATCTCCTATTTTTGTTGACTTATTTTTGCTGAAAATAGACAACAGGATACGCCGCTTCACTCACACTGTCATACACCAGAAATTATCATAACTCGCGTCTGAGGCATGGATGCCGAAGTCGAGCATCCATGGAGATTGACACTGTGTAATGAAACTATGAAAAGCCGTCTAGTTTTTCTGAAATAAATAAAAGTTTATAAACTATTTTTACTATTGATTAAGCACCATCTTTGATACAATTCAGCCGCTCAATTTGGATATGTTGAGCACAATGCGCAGGATAGCGCGATAGATAATCAAGGAGGGATAATTATGCCTACAGGTATCGGCGTTTCTGACGCCTATGCGTTTTATGTTAAACCACTCGAAACCATTGAAGCCATGTAAAGAGTTGGATTGATCGAAGCCGCTTGTAAGTTAGGGAATCAAGGTATGGCCTTAGTGCTGAAAGGCCTGCGAGAGTACTTCCAGGCTAACCCCGTTAGCACACAACACGAAAAATTTGGTAATTTCAAAGACCTTGCCGATGCAATTAAATCTAAGTGGGGTGGTGATGGTTTAAATTATGTTTCAGTCTACTTAGATACTCGATTTCCTGGTCAGAGCGGCTCTGTCACGTTGGGTTAATCGACAGCATATTGTCGCTGAGCTTGTTAATTCTGCATTAAATACAGTATTCAACACGCTCAGTTGGCAGTCCAGACATCTGAATGGTTAGTAAACCGCCGCAATACTTTTGCCGATCTTATCCAGATTATGCTGATTGATTCCAGCGACATTGATGCGTCCAGAATCGAGGATATATACACCGTGATCTTCGCGCAGCGCTTGGGCTTGTGCGACGCTGCAGTCGATGGAGGAAAACAAACCATTCTGCGCGCGGATATAGTTAAAATCCTGGCCAGTTTGCTCACTGAGTTGTGTGGCAAATACCTGGCGGATTTGGTGTAAGCGTTGGTTCATCATATTTAAATCTTCATGCCAAACCTGGCGTAGCGCCGCATCCGACAGAATGGTTGCAACAATTTTGGCGCCGTGTGCGGGTGGATTCGAATACATAGCCCGTACGATTTTTTTCAGGTGGCTGACCACATTGGCGATCATGTTTTTATCATTCAACATCACGCACAATGCGCCGGTGCGTTCGTTATATAATCCAAAATTTTTGGAAAATGAGTTGGCGATAAATACGTCATGGCCTTGTCGCACGAAGTAGCGAATGATCGCCATATCTTCATCGATGCCCTGGGCAAAACCCGCGTATGCGCAATCCAAAATCAATGCGACACCTTTGGCATGCAAACATTCAGAAATAGTGTCCCATTGGTCAGGATTGAGATCAGCGCCAGTTGGGTTATGACACACGGCGTGCAACAGCAAGTAATCGCCGGCTTTCATGGTGTCTAAATCCATCATCATGTTATCAAAGGTTAGGCAATGCTGTGTTTTGTTGTAATAGGCATAATCGCTCGTGCGTAAGCCCGCCGTATTAAAAATTGCATGGTGGTTAGCCCAGGTCGGGTTGCTAATCCAAATGGTTGCATCGGGGGTATGTTGTCGAATGAATTCGGCCAGAATGCGTAATGCGCCCGTGCCGCCTGGCGCTTGCATCACATCAAATTGCGGGTGATTGTCTGCACCCAATGTCAGATCCAATACCTGTTGACGGTATTGTGTGTCACCGGCAATGCCCAAATACACCTTGGTTTTTTCGGCTGCCCAAATGCGTTCTTCTGCCCTTTTAACCGCGTCGAGTACTGGTACTTGGTCCGTTTCGTCTTTGTAGACACCATTGGTCAAGTTGACTTTGTCCGTGCGGGTGTCCGCTTCATATTGTTCGATCAAGCCAAAAATTTTGTCTTTCGGGGCAGCGTCTAGCGTAAACATGTCTGGGTTCACTCATTTGATTCCATAGCCGCGAGATTGTAGCACAATGATTTGAGGCGTAACCATGGTTTTTCGGGACCTGCTGAGTTGCTGATGGCGTAGTCTTATATTTCTCCATTATGAGGCAATCTGTAACTGGTGCTGCGCCCACCGCCCGGGTTTTGGATCAAGATATGTCGGTCTTTCAAGTTCTGAATATCACGTAACGCCGTGTCATTCGAGCATTTGGCAAGCTTGGCATATTTGGAGGTGTTCATGAAACCTACAAAATGATCTTCTAACATGCGATTAATAATCAGGCGTTGGCGATCATTCACCGGTTTTTTATTAATCATATCCCAGAGCTGGGCCTTAAATAGCACATGGCTCAGTATGGTTTCAGCATGACCAATGGCACGTCCTAAGCAATCTAAAAACCAAGACAACCAACCAGTGAGGTCGGGGGTGGCACGTTGTTGTGTTTCGAGTTGGTCGTAGTAATGCCTGCGTTCAGACTCGATTTGTGTGGACAGGCTATAAAATCGCTCTTGTGTATTATCTGCACGCGCTAGGGCCATATCGCCAATTGCTCGAGTAATTCGTCCATTACCATCTTCAAAGGGGTGGATGGTCACAAACCAGAAATGTGCAATGCCGGCTTTGATAACGGGGTCAGTGTTATCACTGTTGGCAAACCATGCCAGGAATGATTGCATTTCTTGCGCCACACGATCGGCATCTGGTGCTTCAAAATGGATCTTTTCTCGGCCGATAGGGCCTGACACGACCTGCATGGGACCTGTTTCGGCAGTGCGCCAGTTGCCAACCGTAATCTGATGCATGCCATTGCGTCCTGTTGGGAATAGCGCAGCATGCCAGCCAAATAGGCGTTGTTGGGTCAGTGGTGCAGAAAAATGTTGTGTGGCATCCAACATCATCTCAACAACACTTTCGACGCCTCGGGTTATTGGGATCAATCCTGCCGCATCAATGCCCAGTCGACGAGCAATAGATGAATGAACTTCTGTAGGGTTAAGGTTTTCTCCTTCAATTGCAGAGGACTTGACAATGTCATTTGTCAGTGTGTTTAAGCTGGCTTCGCATTTGAGTTCAAAGCCTAACCCCTCCATGCGGCCGAGCAACCACCCTTGGCGATGGCGTACATCAGCCAACTTAGCTGCCAGTGCTTCGGTATCCCATGTAAAGTTTGACCAGTTCTGATATTCGTGGATCCACATATTAATCACCGCATATTTTGCTGTTATTATACGACTTATTATCCGCAAAGTTAAGCATAATCACCGTATATTGTGCATGGATTATGCCTGTATTTACCGCAGTCATGTCGATGAATCCAAAAACTTGCTAATTCAAAGCGGCCAAGATAGGCTTGCCCGATTGTTTTTTCAGAGCTTAGACATGTCGACTGAACCGACTAAAAGCATTCGCAGCTTTGTGCGCCGTCAAGGCCGCATGACGCCAGGCCAAAAGCAGGCGTTGGCCACGCATTGGCCAACTTATGGTTTGGGGATTGCGCACGGCCAGCAAGATTTACACTCCTTATTTGACCAACCCGCGCCGTGCGTCTGTGAAATTGGCTTTGGGATGGGAGATAGTCTATTGGCGATGGCGGTTGATAATCCTGCCATCAACTATGTAGGTATTGAGGTGCATCAACCAGGTGTTGGTATGCTGCTGAAAAATATTGTACGTGCCGGTGTCGATAACATTCGACTGTATCAAGAAGATGCTCGTGAAGTGCTTGCCCGTTGTCTGGCGGATGAAAGTTTGGCGGGTGTGCAATTATTCTTTCCCGATCCATGGCCGAAGAAGCGTCACCATAAAAGACGCATTGTGCAAGCCGATTTTTTAGATTTAATTTACGCCAAATTGCAGCCGCAGGGTTTTTTCCATTTAGCGACTGATTGGCAGCCTTGTGCTGAGGAAGTGCTAGAAAAGTTATTAGCTGATCCGCGTTTCAATAATCGCTATGGCGCTGCATACTTTGCACCAGATCGCGCGGGGCGACCGGAAACTAAATTTGAGCGTCGTGGCCAACGTCTGGGTCATGGGGTATGGGATTTGGTATTCGAAAAACAGAGTTCAGCTGCATGAATATAAGACGTATCGCTGCAGAGCAATTGGCGCAGGTAATTGGCGCAGGTAAATCTTTGTCCGACCATCCTGCCTTAGCGAAATGCAGTGCCGCAGATCGGGCCTGGTGTCATGCGGCGGTCTATGGCGTTTTGCGGCGTTATTATTGCTTATCAGCGTGTTTGTCACAGTTGTTACAGAAGCCTTTAAAAGCCAAAGAAGCCCAGGTGCAGGCATTTTTATTGTTGGGGCTATATCAATTGCATTTCATGCGCGTGCCAGCCCACGCGGCGATTGCAGAAACCGTTGAAGCGGTAAAAGGCCTGCGTAAACCTTGGGCCGTAGGGTTGGTCAATGCAGTATTGCGGCGTTTTCAACGCACTGCTGAGGCCTTGATGGCTGCCTTACCGGAACATGCGCGCCACAGTCATGCACCTTGGTTATTTCAGCATATTCAGCAGGATTGGCCTGAACAGGCAACTGATATTTTGACGCAGAATCTACAGCAACCACCACTGCATCTTTGCATTAACACCCAGAAAAACAGCCGGGCGGCGTATCAGGATTTATTAAAGTCCAGGGGTATTAAAAGCGAGCTGTCCACATTTTCTCCGGACGGTATTACGTTACAACAAGCGGTTGATGTGCCGTCACTGCCGCGATTCTCCGATGGTTATTGCCTGGTGCAGGATGTTGCGGCGCAACAGGCGGCGCAATTACTGGCCGTGGAACCCGGTATGCTTGTGTTAGATGCGTGTACAGCGCCTGGCGGTAAATTGTGTCATCTGTTAACCCAGGTGCCAGATGCGCAAGTGCTGGGATTAGATCATGACGCAAAGCGCTTGACACAAGTGAAACAAAATTTAACGCGTCTTGGTTTAAAGGCTGAACTGCGCTGTGCGGATGCTGGTCAAAACGACTGGTGGTCAGGTGAACCTTTTGCTCGCATTTTGTTGGATGCGCCGTGTTCGGCAACCGGTGTGATTCGGCGCCATCCCGACATCCAGTTGTTACGCCAACCGGGTGATATTGTCGCGTTATCAGAAACGCAATATACAATGCTCGCTAATCTTTGGACGATGTTGGCACCAGGTGGGCGTTTGTTATATGCCACCTGTTCCATTCTGCGTCAGGAGAATGACCAAGCGATACAACGCTTTTTGCAGACGCATAATGATGCACACTGTGTCGACCTGGCTTTAAACGGTGGTGTACCAACCACTTATGGCTATCAATTTTTACCGACAGAACAAGGACCCGATGGGTTCTTTTACAGCTTATTGCAGAGGTTAACGTGAAAATTCTAATTTTGGGGGCTGGCCAAGTGGGCAGCACCTTGGCTGAAAATTTATCCGATGAACACGACATTACCATCATCGATCAAAACCAATCACAACTTATGCGCTTGCAGCAGCGCATGGATATTCGCACGGTGGTCGGCATTGCCTCACATCCTGAGGTGTTAGAAGATGCGGGTGCTGAAGAAGCCGACATGCTGATCGCGGTGACCAGTAGCGATGAGGCCAATTTAATTGCCTGTCAGATTGCGTTCAGTTTGTTCAAAGTACCGACTAAAGTTGCGCGTGTGCGACATCGTACTATTTCTGATCAATCGGCTTTGTTTGGTCCGGGGCATTTGGCCGTTGATACTGTGATTAATCCAGCGCAATTGGTCACACGGCGGATTAAACGACAGATTGATCATCCTGGCACATTAATGATGTTAGATTTTGCTGAGGGTCTGATTCAAATGGCAGCAGTGCGTGCGATACCTGCTTCGCCACTGGTTGGCCGTCAGGTGAGAGAGCTGTGCCAAGATTTAGCCGATGTGCCGGTGAAATTAGTCAGTGTAATCCGCAATGGTCAGGCGCTATTAGCGACGGATGATTTGTTGATCGAAGCGCATGATGAAGTGTACTACTGTACCGAGCCTGAGCACGTCAATACCATTACGCAAATTTTACTGGAGCAAGAGCAGCGTTATCGACGCATCATGCTCGCGGGCGGAGGCCACATTGGTATTGCGTTGGCGCAAGCTTTGGAAAACGATTACAAAGTCAAATTATTAGACAGCAATACCAAGCAATGTGAGATGGCAGCAGAACAGTTGCATAAAGCAGTGGTGCTCAATGGGGATGCAGCGGATGAAGCCTTGTTGACCAGTGAAAATATCGACGAGGTCGATTTGTTCTGTTCAATTACCAATGACGACGAAGCCAATATTATGTCAGCCATCGTGGCGAAACGTTTAGGGGCTAAGCGGACTGTTGCTTTGGTCAATCGTCAAACCTATGCGCACTATTTGATTGAACGCAGTCCCGATATAGACATGGCCATTTCGCCACAACGTATTACCGGCGGTAAGTTGTTAACTTTTTTGCGTAAAGGCGACATGGTGAATGTGTACCCATTGTCTTGGTGTCACGCGGAAGCGATTGAGGTCATTGCTCATGGTGACGAAAAATCCTCCAAGATTATTGGCAAAAATTTGGCTGACATTCGATTGCCGGATGACACCGCTGTCGCAGCGTTGTTGCGTCATGAGCAAGTCATTATGGCGCAGGATGATGTTGTCATTGAAGCTGGCGACCACGTGATTTTATTCGTCGGCGATAAACGCCATGTCGGCGATATCGAAGCCCTGTTTCAAGTTGCACCTAGCTTTATGTAATTGGGCGGAGGTCAAGACAATATGAAATTTAGAATTACCGCCAAAGTACTGGGTGTCCTGTTGATGTTTTTTAGCCTCAGCATGCTGACGCCGGTTCCTGTTTCTTGGTATTACCACAACCACGATTCCTGGCCGTTTGTTCTAGCCTTTGCCATTACCTGCTTTACAGGATTGGTTTTATGGCTGTTTGGACGGCGTTCCAGACAAGAACTCCGCACGCGTGACGGTTTTCTGATTGTGTTTTTAGTCTGGTTTGTGCTCGGGCTGTTTGGCTCATTGCCGTTTATGTTGTCGTATAGCCCACATATTCCCTGGAGTGATGCGTTTTTTGAGACCATTTCAGGTTTAACCACCACGGGCGCAACCACATTACAGCAAATCGATACCATTCCACGCGCAGTGCTGTATTACCGCCAACAGCTACAGTTTTTAGGCGGGATGGGGATTATTGTATTGGCTGTGGCAATAATGCCATTGATTGGTGTCGGTGGCATGCAGCTGTATAAAGCTGAAACTACGGGCCCGATGAAAGACAACAAGCTGACACCGAAAATTACGCAAACAGCCAAAGCGTTATGGTTAATCTATGTTGCACTCAATATTGCCTGCACGATTGGGTATTGGTTAGCCGGAATGCCATTATTCGATGCCATTGGTTTTGCATTTGCCACTGTTTCGACCGGGGGTTATGCCACGCATAACGCCAGCATTGCATTTTATCCGTCAGATGCTGTGTATATCGTGTCGATCGTTTTTATGATTTTGGGCGGTATGAATTTTTCGCTACACTATGTCGCCCTATGGCGCATGAAGTTGCAAGTTTACTGGCGTGATCAGGAGTGTCGGGCATATTTGATTTTTTATCTGGTCATTTCTCTATTAGTTGCCGCAACACTATTGATTGCTGGTGCTTACCATCACGTCGGTTCAGCTTTAATTCAAGGGACCTATCAAGTGGTGTCGTTTGCAACAACGACAGGTTTTGTATCTGATGCGACCTATGCACAATGGCCGTTGTTTTTGCCGATCTTATTATTACTCATGGGAATCATTGGTGGTTGTGCTGGTTCCACTACCGGCGGTATGAAAATTATTCGGCTACTGCTGTATCGACGTCAAATCGGGCGTGAAATCAGCCAATTGATTCATCCGCATGGCACCTTCAGTGTGAAGTTACATAACCAAATTGTACCCGGTCGCGTGATTTCCAGTGCTTGGGCCTTTTTAGCCGCCTATGTCACCATTTTTGTGGTGTTTTGGTTATTGCTGATGGCAACCGGGATGGATATCAAAAGTTCGTTTTCTGCTATTGCAACCTGTATGTCAAACACTGGCCCAGGTTTGGGCGGTGTGGCAACAGACTTTGGCGGTATCAGCAGCTTCGCGCGTTGGGTGTTGACGATTTCAATGTTGGTAGGACGTTTGGAGGTTTTCACGGTACTGGTATTGCTGTCGCCTGCTTTCTGGCGCGGTTGAGTCAGTATAGGGTCTGAATGCGGTGGTTTTCACAATTGCAATGCTTTGAGGAAATTGATGGCGGATCTCACTGCAATGGGGCCCATTTGATATTCACGTTTTAAATGTTTTACCACTTGTACGCCCGGTAATTGGTATTTTTCACAGTACCATTTGAGTGTAGGGCTAATCGTTTTATCAGTCGTTTTGACTTCAATGGCCTGCATGATCTGATCATCACAAACCAAGGCAAAATCGACTTCTCGTTTTTCTTTTGTACGGAGGTAATGTAGCGAGTAGGGTTGAGCATCGTAGTCTCGTTTTGCATAGACATGTTTGAGTAGGCTCATGGCCACTCCATTCTCGATAATGGCGCCTTCATGGCCTTTTACCAGCTTAGAATCGAAAAAGTAGACCTTAGGTTCTTTCAGTAAGCTGCGGCCAATATTTTTCGCAAATGGGGTTACGCGGAAAATAATATACAGTGCTTCTAATATTTCGACGTATTTCTTGGTGGTGGGTGCAGAGATGCCCGAATCTTGTGCCAAAGATTGATAAGAAATAGGTGATCCCACTTTGGTGCGTAGCAGTGCCAGGACGGTTCGCATGGCGGCGAGATTGTGGATGTTGTCAAAACTGAGCACATCAATATTGACGATGCTATCGATGTATTGCATGCGCCAACGTTCTGCGTCTATGTCAGCTGGACTGAGATAAGGCTCTGGAAATCCACTACGGTTTAACCAAAAATCTAAATCTGTTTCTTGGTCTAATTGATCAAGTTCAGCCAGTGAAAATGGCAGTAAGTGATGACAGAAATAACGGCCGGCAAGTGAGTCTCCAGCATGTTGATAAATGCCGAGTCGAGCACTGCCGGTGACCAATATACGCATAGTGCTGGGTCGAGTGTCGTAGATGCCTTTTAGATAGTTTTTCCACTGTGGCATTTTGTGTAGTTCGTCTAATACCAATAAATCTACAGATTCAAGCCAGTTTTCTTGCACAATGATTTGACGATCCTCAATACGGTCATAGTTCAAATAGAGAGGGTCTTTAAAATGTTTCATCACCTGTTGGGCAAGGTGGGTCTTGCCCACTTGACGTGGACCGATCATGAAAACCATTTTTTTATCCAAATCTTGGATAATTTCACTGATTTGTATACGATTCATTTGACTTTTCTAAACTGTATTTTATTTTGGTCATGACTTTTCTAAATTCTAGTTTAGAAAGGTCAGGTTTTCAACTCAAAAAACATGAATCCGAGTCAGCATAACCACTCTATGTCATGAGGGTTCATGTCGTTTTTAGCGAATCCGTCTCAATGTGCAGCAGAAATAAACGCTACAGGTAAGCAATTTAATGACAGGTTCTAATACGCCTTAGCAAAGATAATTTTTGTATCTGTCGGTTGACCGGTGAAAATGCAGTGACCCGGTGGGTGGTCTTGCGTAAGCGGGGTGCAGCGTGCGGTGACTTTCAACGGTTTGGTGTAGCGCTCAATGCTGGGGTCGTCGATTGCATAACACACGGCAAATCCGCCATGAATTTCCGGCTTGTTAGGGTTCTTAGCGCTGAAGAAAGCTTTGAACGCTGCAAAATCTGCGATGTCGTGCGTATGTGCCGCCAGGTGTTGCTGTGCACGTTCTAGTAGGTTGGCTTGGATGTCATCCAATAGCGCAGCGGCTTGCTGCACAAATTCACTTTGTGGGTATGATTGCTTGTCCTTTGGTGTTTGATCGCGGCGAGCCACAAATACAGCATCATGAGCAATGTCACGCGGGCCAATTTCAACCCGCAGTGGGATGCCTTTTTTAATCCATTGCCAGGCTTTTTCGCCGCCCCGTAAGTCGCGGTCATCAATATGCGCAATGATATCGCCATAGTGGTAACGCTGTTGTTGCAGCTGTGTTTGTAGCTTACGGCAATAGGCGAGCACAGCATCAAGTTCGGCGTCATTGCGGTAAATTGGCAGAATCACAATGTGTTGCGGCGCCACGCGTGGCGGTAGGATTAAGCCATCGTCGTCGCTGTGTGTCATGATCAAGCCACCAATCATGCGGGTTGATGTACCCCAAGAGGTGGTCCAAGCATGTTGGCGTTCGCCGTCTGCATCGAGAAATTGAATATCCGACGCTTTGGCAAAATTTTGTCCGAGGAAGTGTGAAGTTCCGGCTTGTAAGGCCTTACGATCTTGCATCATCGCTTCGATACAAAAGGTGTGAGCGGCACCCGGAAAGCGTTCGCTGATGGTTTTTTCGCCTTTGATGACAGGCACGGCTAAGACTTCTTCAGAGAAACTGGCGTAAACCTCCAACATTTTGCGTGTCTCTTGCATGGCTTCATCCGCCGTCGCATGGGCAGTATGGCCTTCTTGCCAGAGGAATTCCGATGTACGCAGAAATAGGCGGGCGCGCATTTCCCAACGCATGACGTTGGCCCATTGGTTGATCAAAATCGGCAGGTCACGGTAGGACTGCACCCATTTGGCGTATAACTCGCCAATCATGGTTTCACTGGTGGGGCGAATGACCAATGGTTCTTCCAATTCGCCCGCAGGTTTTAAGCCGCCAGCAGGATCTGTTTCCAATCGATGATGCGTGACCACGGCACATTCTTTGGCAAAGCCTTCCACATGCTCGGCTTCTTTTTCTAAGTGACTGAGCGGAATTAGTAATGGGAAGTAGGCGTTGACATGACCGGTGGCTTTAAAGCGACGATCTAAGTCGCGTTGAATATTTTCCCAGATACCATAACCCCAGGGCTTAATCACCATGCAGCCTCTAACCGGTGAATTTTCAGCCAGTTCAGCCGCCACAATGACCTGTTGGTACCATTCGGCGTAGTTTTCCGCACGGGTCGGGGTGATTGCAGTTTTAGGCATAGTTCATAGTTGGTGTAAGCAGTGAAGCCGGTATTGTACCGAAGTTTCTTTGAGAGGCAATTGTAAAGCCCGTTGCATAATTTCAGTAGCAGATGAAATTCAAGGCAAAATCTGCTGAAAAAAGCCTGCCCCGGACTACGATCCGGGGCCGATCATAGACGAACTATTTGAGGGTTTCGAAGAAGATTTTAACGACGAAGTTCGCGGCTAATGAAAGTTATGCAATAGTCTTTTGTAGGGTTTGAGTTAGGTAGCCATGCAAACCCATGACTACCCATTTTATGGTGTATATAGAAACCAGTTGAGCAGGTTATTTTTTGCTCTCAGAGGGTACCCGAGAAGCTTCTGCCTTCGGCCAAGCCTTTGTTAAAGGCATTTTTCAGCATGCTACCGTAATGCACTCTACATTTGGATTTTTGATGCAAATTTGATCATCAAAAGCCAAAAAGACTAATTTTCATGCAGCACCGCTACC
>CAZIIK010000111.1:0-5547 GCA_964539235.1 uncultured Gammaproteobacteria bacterium
CAAATCACTCGGGTATACCTTTTCCATGGCTTGTGTGCTGCATATCACGTGACAAATCGGTATTATGACCCTGCACATCCCAAAAATCCGCATCTGTTTGAATGCATAACAAGAAAAATACCCATTTTCGGACAGGCTCTAAAAATGGCTTTTTATAGGTTAATTTGTTTACAGCCTTGCGGATATTGCCTGCGGACCGTCGTAAAGACATCCTTATCGACTGACGCTCTGCACCTGCTTGACAGGCATCGCAACCAGTTGGCAGGGCCTTTCAGCGGTTGCTGGTTGCTTTCCAGGTAACGCCGTGAAGCCATCCTGGCGGCTCGGCCTCGGCATCCATGCCTCAGACGCACCTGGAAAGCAAACAGCCACGGCTCTGTTAAGATTTTTCTTGAATTGTCATCAGCTTTCCAGGCTGTTTTCCGAGTAGCCTCTTGCTATGATAGCCCGCATTTGTTGACTGCCAGAATGATTGCATAAATGGCTGATCCAATCGTCCGTGTTGCTGTAGCAGGGCCTTTCCCGCAGGGTTTGCCTTATCGTGTGCCGCGTACCATGCAGCAATCCAATTATGTTGGATGTCGCGTGCATGTTCCACTGCGTCAACAAGATCGTATCGGGATTGTAATTGCCGTTGTGGCAGAAGCTGAATGGCCAGCAGCGCAGTTGAAGCCAGTGACCGAAGTTTTAGATGCAACACCTATCTTGCCTACGCATACCCAGGCGTTATTAACGTGGATGGGGCGTTATTACCACGCCGATCCGATGGCCTTGTTTCAGTTGGCCTTCCCTAAACAGTTACTCCAAGGCAAAGCCTGTAGGGCTGAAACGGCAGTGTATTATCGCCTGACGTTAAGTGGTTTAGAGCGCCATGCACAAGGTGGGAAGCGTGGGCCTAAACAGTTGCAGGTTTTGACCTTGCTCAAACGCCACGGGGTGCTGGCCAAAACGGTTTTGCAGCAGCATGATGTCAGTGCTGCCACCTTGCGTGCGGTGTTGGAAAAACACTGGATCGAAACCTGTGAGCCACCGACAGAAACTGCGGCGTTCCAGGAAGATTTATTACAACAGATTACCCTAAACCCCGATCAAGCTGCTGCCGTGCAAGCCATTACAGATCAGTCTCACCAATTTGCTGCTTTTTTACTCTATGGTGTGACGGGCAGTGGTAAAACCGAAGTCTATTTGCGTGTCATACAGCAGGTGTTGGCTCAGCACCGTCAGGTGTTGTTTCTCGTGCCAGAAATTGGTTTGACACCACAGACTTTGGATCGCTTGGCCAAGCGTTTGCCCGTGCCGTTATACCCGATGCATTCAGCCTTATCTGAAACGCAAAAGCGCCATACTTGGGCGTGTGTGCGGCGTGGTCAACCGGGCGTGGTGATCGGCACGCGTTCGGCATTGTTTATGCCATTGCCGCGGTTGGGTTTGATTGTGATCGATGAGGCGCATGACGCTTCGTTTAAGCAGCACAATGGTATTCGTTACCACGCGCGTGATTCTGCGGTGCGTTTTGCACAACTGGCGCAGGTACCGATTGTGTTAGGCAGTGCAACGCCGAGTTTGGAAAGTTGGCTGAATGCCGAACGCGGGCGTTATCAATTATTACAGCTGAGTGCGCGTGCCGGTGGTGCCAAAATGCCGACCTGTCATTTGATTAATATGCATCAGCAAAATATTCAGGCTGGATTGTCGGAGCCTTTAATTGCCGCAATGCGCACGCATCTGGCCCAAGGCAATCAGGTTTTATTATTTTTAAACCGCCGTGGTTTTGCTTCAGTCTTGCGTTGCATTAATTGTTCGTGGTCCGCGCAATGCAAACGCTGTGATGCACCGTTAACCATTCATCGCGGTAGACAAAAATTGTGTTGCCATCGCTGCGGTCATGTTGAGCCCTTAATTGCGCAGTGTCCGCAGTGTGACTCGACCATGCCTTTGCAACAGATTGGTGTTGGGACGGAAAAATTGGAGTCCGTTTTGCAGCAAATATTTCCCACGCACACCATTGTGCGGATTGATCGTGATCAGGTGCGGCAGACGCAGGCGTTGGAACAACGACTGGCACAGATTCATCAAGGAACCGCTGATATCATTATCGGTACCCAAATGCTCGCCAAAGGGCATCATTTTTCTGGCGTGACCATGGTAGCGATCGTCGACATCGACAGTGCCTTATTTAGCCAGGATTTCCGTGCGCTGGAGCATTTAGGCCAGTTATTGCTACAGGTTTCAGGTCGAGCGGGTCGGGGTGATTTGCCGGGTGAAATGTACTTGCAGACTTTGCAGCCGGATCATTGGGCGTTGCGCCTGTTATTAAAATCAGGCTATACCGATTTTATGACGCGCCTATTGGCAGAACGTCATGCTGCGCATTGGCCACCGTATACGCATTTAGCAGCTTTTGTGCTCGAAACGCAGCAGGTTTCGATGGCAGAACATGTGTTGCGTGATTGGGTGAAAGCCTTGCAAGCTAAAGCAGATGCAGCGGTAGATATTTATGGTCCAGTGCCGGCTTTACAAGCCAAACGCGCAGGGTTTTATCGTTGGCAGGTGTTGCTCCAGTCATCACAACGCCAGGCGTTGCATCGACACATTGATCAGGTGAAACAGCATACCGCGGCGTTACCGCAGTATGTGCGTTGGTATTTGGATGTGGATCCGTATGCGTTGTGAAGACGCTAGTCCAGAGATTCTGGTGCGAAATATTGTCTAATCCCCATAGCCCAAGGATGGACAGTGACAGATCCAATGGTTTTAGGACGGGGATCTTGTGACAGGCAAATGGCTTCGCATTCACCGATATCCGCGACAATAGACTCAAGGGTGGAAAGTTGAGTGTGATTCACGTGATCAGTGCTTTTAATTTCAATTAAGAGCAAGGGTTGTCCGGGGCGTTCAACGACTAAATCAACTTCAACGCCTGACCCAGTGAGTAAATACGAAAATCTATATTCAGTTTGATAAGTGGTAGCCAATTTTAAAATTTCTGTCACGATAAAATTCTCAAAAAGCTCGCCATAGTAACTGGTACCGGGCTTTGGCGGTAAGCTCAGCATTTGTGACAATGCACGGGTGATACCTGTGTCGATGAAATAAAATTTAGGCGATGCTCGCAAACGTTTTCGAAATGAATGTTGGAATGGCTCCAGCATAAAGCCGAGTAGCGTATCTTCTAAGATTGAAAAATAATTTTTAATGGTTTTGTCATCGGCGCCTACATCTCTGGCAATATTAAGATAATTAATGATTTTTCCGTTGCATTGGGCCGCAACGGTTAAAAACTTTCGGAAAGGGTCCAGCTTTTTGACTATTTGTTCAGCCCAAATTTCTTCTTTTAAATAGGTCAGTGCGTAGGCTTGCAGGAAATGCTGTTTTTCTTGAGCACTATTGAAGTGAAAGACACCCGGTAGCAGGCCGTATTTTAGGGTTTCCGTTAGATCAAATTGTTCGGCCAGTTCGACAAAAGAGAATGGGAATAGGTGATAAACAAATGCTCTGCCTGCAAGCAAATTAACGCCTGCGGTTTTCAATTTACGCGCACTTGAGCCGGTTAATACAAAAAATTTATCTGTTTTTTCAGCCTCGATGAGTAAGTGGACCACATCCAGTAATTTTGGCAGTTTATGCACCTCATCAATGATGACATGTTGATGATGCTTTGGCATGGCTTTGACTAATCTCACAAGCTCTTGTGGATCTTTGGCGAAACGGTCTTCTTCCAGTGGGTTGAGTAGGTTGATATATAGGCAGCGCTCTAGGTCAAAGGTTTGTTCAATTAACGTGCTTTTTCCGGTGCCTCGCGCGCCAAAGAGGAATAGGCTGTAGTGTTGAGTCAGTTGTTGAGTGCGTTTTAACATGTCGCCGCCTTTTTCGGAGTCTTATCCGAATATGTCGTGCAATTTCGGAATTGATTCCGAAATTGTATTCCAGGTCGCCTGTAAATACAAATTGCATCTGTTAAACTGCGGCGATTGTTGATTACGCAGAGGAGCGCGTATGCATCCGCGTCAAAAGAAACACCCTAAAATTTCAGCGGTGGTGCCGGTTTTTAATGAAGCCGCTTTGGTGACCGAATTTTTGCCTGCCTTATTGAAAACCTTGAAGTCGCTGAGTCGGTATGTCGAGATTGTGGTGGTGGATGATGGCAGTCGTGATGAGACTTTTGCCCAGATTAAGGCGTTAAAGTTACCACTGAAAGCGATTTCATTTGCCCGTAATTTTGGTAAAGAAAAAGCGATTACCGCAGGGCTTGAACATACCACCGGTGATGTAGTGCTGGTGATTGATGCTGATTTTCAGCATCCGTTATCGCGTATTCCTGCCTTGTTTGAGCAATGGCAAGCAGGTTATGACAATGTGTATGGTGTGCGTGAGGATCGTAAAGATCAACGCTTGATGAATCGCTTTTTTTCATCGACGTTCTACAAGTTCAATCGGTTTTTGATGAGCATTGATTTACCGGAAAATGCCGGTGACTTTCGTATGATGGATCGTTGTGTGGTCGATGCGATTAATCAGTTACCTGAAGCGAATCGTTTTATGAAAGGGCTTTATGCTTGGGTCGGTTTCAAAGCTATTGGTGTGACTTATCAAGTCGAAAAGCGTCAAGCGGGGAAAAGCCGTTGGAGTTTCTTTCGTTTATTCGATTTGGCGGTCACTGGAATTACGGCTTTTTCGGATTGGCCATTGCGCATTTGGGCATTTATCGGATTTATTATTTCAGCGATTTCAGTGGTGTACGGCTGCTGGATCGTTATCGATACGTTGTTGTTTGGCATTGAAGTGCCAGGTTGGGCAACCGTTGTCGTTGGCATTATGTTTCTTGGCGGTATTCAGCTGTTATCGATTGGGATTTTGGCGGAATATATCGCGCGTATTTTTCATGAAGTGAAACGACGCCCCAATTACATTGTCCGTGAACGGGTGGGGTTTGATGATTCGCAAGATGCTTAATACGCCAGCGTTTTGGCAGTTATTTCGCTTCGGTGTTGTCGGCTCTGTTGCGGCGGCAGTGAATTTTTTGGTGGTGGTACTGTTGGTCGAGGCATTGCATTGGCACCCGTTATGGGCCAATGTGTTGGCATTTGCCTGTGCTTATCAAGTGAGTTTTAGTGGGCATCATTTTTGGACCTTTGCCAATCAACCGCGTCGAGGCCGTTTTCCTTGGGTAAAGTTTTTGTTGGTAGCGGGGTTGAGCTTTTTACTTAACGAAGGCTTGTTTTTCGTGTTCTTGCACTGGGTCGGGCTGTATTACATATGGGCCTTGTTGTGCGTGCTCATTGTTGTGCCTCCATTGACCTTTGTCTGCAGTAAGTTTTGGGCTTTTCGTTAGAGTCAGTGGGCGTTACATTATCCTGGGACTGGTGAAAATTCTGTAACAAAATAGGAAGCCGTTCTTGGATAAATACTTTAGAGGGTACCCGAGAAGCTTCTGCCTTCGGTCAAGCCTTTGTTAAAGGCATTTTTCAGCATGCTACCGTAATGCACTCTACATTTGGATTTTTGATGCAAATTTGATCATCACAAGCCAAAAAGACTAATTTTCAT
>CAZIIK010000112.1:0-27589 GCA_964539235.1 uncultured Gammaproteobacteria bacterium
GAAAGCATTTTATGAGAAGCTAGTCGCCAAAGGTAAACTGCCTAAGGTCGCATTAGTCGCCGTCATGAGAAAAATGATCATTATGCTTAACACCATGATTAAGCATATGACTCCATGGCGGCCTATCCAAATTTAACCTTAAATATGCTTGACTTTTAAGACAGTAGATCACGGATCAAGTCCGGGATGACAAAGTAGAAATTCTGTGATGACAAAGTAGAGGTCCGGGGCAGGCTTTTTTCATCAGATTTTTCTTAAGTTTCATCGGCTACTGAAGTAATGCGGCAGCTTTGATGATAGATGTGAATGATCTTGCCTATGTTGAACTATGGCAAACGCCAACCTTTACCCACACGCCCAGCTATGTCACAGTTCATGGCCATTGAGTCTCATGATAGGTTTTAAACCAATGTTAACGCGTACAGTATTACAGGACTATTTAACCACGCGGTTGCAGCCGCAGCTTTTTAAAGACTATTGCCCCAATGGTTTGCAGGTTGAAGGTCGTCAGCAGATTCGTCGTATTGTCACGGGTGTGACAGCCTGTCAGGCATTGTTGGATGTCGCCGTGCAGCAACAGGCTGATGCGGTGATTGTGCATCATGGGTATTTTTGGAAAGGTGAATCACCGACAGTGCGTGGCGTGCAGAAAAAACGGTTGCACACTTTGTTGCAAAATGACATTAACCTGTTTGCCTATCATTTGCCGTTGGATCTGCATGCAGACATTGGCAATAACGTGCAACTGGCAGCGCAGATGGGGTGGTCGGTGTCAGGTGAATTGCCGATGGCGACGACACCGAGTTATGGCTTGGTGGGTCGATTATCACAGCCGATGCCGGCGGATGCGTTGGCGGCGCAATTGACCCAGCAGTTGGGGCAGAAGCCGTTGCATATTGTTGGGCATCAACGAACCATTGAGACGATTGCTTGGTGCACCGGCGCAGCGCAGGATTTTATTGAAGATGCTGCGCGTGCAGGCGTTGATGCCTATATCAGTGGCGAGATTTCTGAACGTACTGTGCACAGTGCACGTGAGTGGGGCATCGATTATTTTGCCGCCGGGCATCATGCCACTGAGCGTTATGGTATTCAGGCATTGACGGCGGAATTAGCCACTGTGTTTTCAGCAGAGCTTACGCAGATTGAGTGTGTTGATATTGCAAATCCGGTGTGATTTTTTGTCCTTCGACAGGCTCAGGAACCACCTTTCGACAGGCTCAGGGACCTTTTGTTGACTTATCATCCTCAAGATTCTTTAAAGCTTCCACGGCAGGGTCGGTGTACGTTCCATGTGTTTTGGGTTGTAGAAAAGAATGGCGGTCTGAATCTCGGTTTAGTGCCGATGCACCATTGAAGATATGCGCCTGGATGTCGTCACACTGTTGTTTGAGGTCGTTTACCAAATCCGCAGTTTTGGTCATGTGTTGCGAGACTTGTTGTTGATAAAGCGAGAAAGTTTGTTTGACTTCACCCAGCTCAGAATCACGGGTCAGTGTCTTTTGGCCGCGGCTCAATAACCATTTGGCGACAAAGCCTAAGATAAAGCCGATAACAAGTGCGAGAATGGTGGTGGCAAAAGGCGGCATGTGTGAGTCCTATTGGTTAAATCGCGGAGTATTCTAGCAGGACTTAGGTGTTTTGTGCGAGGTTAAACATTGCGGGGTCAGACGAGTACATTGAGCAGCTCGATAAAGCAACGATTGCAGATATTGTGAATCGTGTGCTGAGTGTGATTGAACCGGCTGCAGGTTGAGTTTTAAATCTTGATGGCTTGTCCCGGTCCTTTTGCATTCTGGCTGGCCCTGGTTACAATATCGGCCCGATTATGCTCAGGAGTTTGGTGCATGCGCCCCGAACAGTTAGACCGCTTATTGATTCAAGGACCAGCTGGTGATTTAGCAGTGAAGGTTGAATCTGCGCGTGGTTTTGTGCAGCCAGTGACCTTTGTGATGTGTCATCCGCATCCGTTGTTCCAAGGTTCGATGGATAATAAAGTCGTGACCACGATGACGAAATTATTCAATGGATTAGGCATCAAGACTATTCGCTTTAATTATCTTGGCGTTGGTGACAGTGCTGGGAAATATGGTCGAGGTGTGGGTGAAACCGACGATGCTTTGGCTGTGATTGAATGGGCGCGTGCACAAGATACAAATCATGAGATCTGGTTGGGCGGTTTTTCTTTTGGTGGTGCGGTGGCTTATCGTGCTGCTATGCCAGCCAAGGTTGAACAGTTATTAACGTTGGCGCCAGGTGTGGCAACATTGGATTTATCGGATGCAGTAGAACCTGACATGCCGTGGGTGGTCATGCATAGTCAAGATGATGAGGTTGTGCCGATTCAACCGGTTTTAGCTTGGTTGCAACAGCGCCAGTGTGCCTATGATTTAATTAAATGGGTGGGTGTGAGTCACTTTTTTCATGGCCAGTTGGTTGCATTGCGCCGCAAACTCGAGCCGATTTATCGCCAGCGCCTGCCAGTGTCACAGGAGAATGTTGGTTAATGGCGATGTTGCTGCAGGCCTATCATTCAACCTGCCAAGCAAAAGGCTTTCGGCCTGATGCTGACCAAGAAGTGGCGGTGCAGCATCTGCAGCGGGTGACAGCAGCATTGGCTGTGCAAATGGCGAAAAAACAGCATGCTTGGTTCAAGCGGCGTAAGCGTCAGCCCGTAATGGGTTTATATATGTGGGGCGGCGTGGGTCGCGGTAAGACTTTTCTGATGGATCTATTCTTTGCCCAATTACCTTTCCCGCAAAAGTTGCGCATTCATTTCAATCGTTTTATGCAGAAAATTCATCAGGAGTTGAAGGCGCTAGAAGGGCATGCAGAGCCTTTGTTGTTGATTGCTAAACGTTGGGCCAAGCAGTATCACATTATTTGTTTTGATGAGTTTTTAGTGATCGATATCGCTGATGCCATGGTGTTGGGTGTTCTGTTTCAGTATTTGTTTGCTGAAGGGGTTAGTTTGGTTGCGACGTCTAATGTGCAGCCAGATCGACTCTATGAAGACGGTTTGCAGCGTGACCGATTTCTGCCGGCTATTGCCGTAATCAATCAGCATGTTGAAGTGCTCAATGTGGATTCAGGTGTGGATCATCGTCAACGTCCGCTCACGCTTGAATTGCGTTATTACACGCCATTGAAAGGTGAACATGATTTTATGCAAACACATTTTGATTTATTGGCCGCTCAGCAAACCTGTTCAGAAGCTGTGCTGCAGATTGCAGGGCGTGCCATTGCAGTGGTCAAGCGTGCGCAATCTGTCGTGTGGTTTGAATTTGCAGAATTGTGCCAGGCACCTCGGGGCCAGGCTGACTATATTGCTTTGGCAGAAGCATTCGATACCGTGTTGGTCAGCCATGTGCCGCAGCTACACGCTGCCATGGATGATTACGCGCGGCGTTTTATCAGTTTGGTCGATGAATTTTATGATTCGCAGGTGGTGTTGGTGTTATCGGCAACAGTGCCGATTGAAGATTTATATGTCGGTGAGCAATTGGCGTTTGAATTCCGGCGGACACGGAGTCGGTTGCAGGAAATGCAGTCGCAAGAATACAGTACGGGTTTACATACGAGGTCTAGCACATGAAAGCACCCGTTACCTTATTTATAGAAGCCCTAGGCACGGTGGATTTTTCCTATTTGGATGCAAAACAGGGTCTGTTGGGTGAAAGTTGGTTTTTAGATGTTGAGCTCACGGGTGATCTAAACGATGAAAGTATGATTTTTGATTTCTCTGCGGTGAAAAAAGAAATCAAAGCCTGTGTCGATGCCTGTATTGACCATAAATTATTGGTGCCGATGGGTCATGCGGCTTTTCAATGTGAAGTGCTGGCAGATGAGCCCGGTCAGTTGCGTGTGCATGGCATGTATGGCCAAAGTCGTCTATTTGAGCATCAAAGTCCAGCGCAGGCCGTTGTGCTGATTGATGCATCGGAGATTTCGCCGGAATCTGTTATTGCATATTTGGACGCGCATATTCGGGCTGTTTTGCCGGCTAATGTGACGGGGTTTCGCGTGCATTTTCGTCAGGAAGTCATCACAGGTGCTTGGTTTCAGTACAGTCATGGTTTGAAAAAGCATGCCGGAAATTGTCAGCGTATTGCGCATGGCCATCGCTCGCGTCTACAGGTGTGGGTGGATGGTGAGTGTGATGAGTCTTTGGCTTTGGCGTGGTGTCAAAGGTGGCAAGGGATTTATTTAATTACCCGCGAAGATATTGTGGCGGAAATTGACCAGGCAGATCGAGCTTACTATGTTTGTGCGTATCAGAGTGGTCAAGGTGCTTTTCACCTGCAGGTTGAGCAAGCGCGGTGTGAGGTGATGGACGTAGACAGTACGATCGAATGCATCGCGCAGTTTATTGCTGAACAAATAGCACAAGCGCATCCCGATCGATCCATTAAGGTTCGCGTGTATGAAGGGATTCATAAGGGCGCCATAGCATACGGGGGGATTTAATAACATGGCTAACGCGATTTTGCTGCTTATGGTGTTGTGTGCCGGTTGGACAATGACTGCGGCTGCTGTTTTTAGCACGCATCCAGTCAATACGCCCCAAGTTCGGCAAGCACCCAAAACCCGTTTGGATTGGGTCAAGGTGATCTTTGCGCCGAATCAATATGGCACGGCCAGCTTGTTGAGTATTACAGGGCCTGATGTTGATCCACTGGGTCCGGTATTCAATCAACCATTTGAAATCACGCTGCATAAATCTGCGGTGGCCAATACGTATTGCCAGACTCCGCCCTGTTACGTGGGGGCGAGTTTTCAGGTTAAGTTGGCGTTTGCGCCCAGCACACGGTACCGAAGGCAGTATCCCGCGCAGCAGGCAACCGTCAGTTGTGACGGAACTTGGTATGCTGGCACACTCAAGCATCCAGTGGTACATGCGGTTGGGGTGCAAATTTACCAAAATCGTCTGCACTTCTTTTGTTCGTAAAGCGTAGGACTGAGCCAGTATGCCAGCGGAGCATCATTTAATATTACCATCAACGTTAGCGCCAATTTGGCAACGGTATGAAGCTGAAATTGCTGCGGCTCAGCAAGGTCCCTGTGCGGCGCTGCAGCATAAAGTGGAATATACCGATACGGTAGAAGCTGTTTGTGTGAAAAGTGATTTTATTGCCAACATTCATGCGCGTGAGCCGGAGTTAGTGGCGCAGTTGTTTACCGCCGGTGAAATGTTGGATTGCCAGTATTTAACACGCTATCCCGCTATTTTGCAGCAGGCGCTGACGGATGTGAGTGACTGTGAGCAGTTGGGTCAGGTGCTGCGTCAGCAAAGACGCAAAGCTTTTTTGCGTATTGCATGGCGTGACCTGGCGGGGTGGTCTGATTTGGCGTTAACTATTGCAGACTTGTCTGCATTTGCTGATGCGGTTTTGGTGCAGGCATTAGCCACTATAAAACGTCTTGAGCAGCTGCCCGATGCCGATTTTGTCGTGATCGCCATGGGAAAACTGGGTGCTCATGAGCTGAATTTCTCTTCGGATATCGACCTAATTTTCGCCTGTGATGAACACACCATTTCTGCAGAACTTGCAGCGTTTGTCGCGCAGCGCTTGATTGATGTGTTGCATACGTCAACAGAGTCGGGGTTTGTGTTTCGGGTTGATATGCGTTTGCGGCCGTTTGGTGACAGTGGTGCGTTGGTGTCTACCCTGGATGGTTTGCTGCAATATTATAATCAGCATGGTCGGGATTGGGAGCGTTATGCCTGGATTAAAGCGCGTTGTGTGACGGGCCTGTCGGAGACGCGTGCGCATATTATGTCGGGCATGATGTCATTTGTGTATCGACCTTATGTGGATTTTTCGATGCAATCAGCCATTCGTGATATGAAGCATTTGGTTGAAATCGAAGTGCGTAAAAAATCGATGCAAAATCATATCAAGCTGGGGTCTGGTGGGATTCGGGAGATTGAATTTGTCGTACAAGCTTTGCAGTTGATACATGGTGGTCGTTATCTAGCGTTGCAGACAAATTCAATTTACAGCGCGATGCGTTTGTTGGTGAAGCATCAACTGTTGTCTGTAGAGGCGTCTGCTGAACTGCTGCAGGCTTATGAGTTTTTGCGTCAGGTTGAGCATAAATTACAAATTGAACAGGATGAGCAAACGCATGATCTGCCTAAAACAGTTCAAGGGCAGGTGCGCTTGGCTTATGCATTGGGTTATGCTGAATGGTCAGCTTTTTTTGCAGATTTGCAGGACATACGGGAAACCGTCGTGCAGCACTTCTCTACTATCTTGGCAATGCCGGAAGAGCCCGTTAAAAGAAATACTGTACAGTCAAATTCTACGATGCGTCGACGTCTCTTGCGTCGACATCGTTTGCGTACAGAAGGTCATGCGAAAACGGCTGTTACAGCGGTTGCAGATGTGACCGCCACAGGGTTATTGGATAAGTTGCGGAAAAAAGGCTTGAAAACAGTGGCGATGGGGCGTGTCGAAAAATTATTGCCCATACTGCATGTGGCTGCTGAGCAGAGTGGGGTTGTGTTTGAAGAGGCGCAGCAAAATGCATTATTGCTGTTGGAAACGATTGCATTCCGCAGTACGTATGTCAGTTTGTTAAGCGAACATGCTGCTGCCGTGCCGCATGTTTTGGGGTTGATGTCACGCAGTCGTTGGATCAAGCAACTATTGCTGCGTTATCCCATGCTGCTGGTTGATGTGGTGCGTGCGCATGAAGTGGAAGCACGTTTGCCAGAAGATATTGAAGACACCTTGCACCGCTTTGTGCATGGTATTGATGAAACAGATACTGAGCGGCAAATGGAAGCTGTTCGACACTTCAAGCTATCCATGTTGCTGTCTGTTGCGATGTATGAACTTAATATTCAAGGTGATTTGTCAGCCCCTGCTGCGAAATTGAGTGAAGTTGCGGAGAGTATCATTGCCTATATTGAAAAAATCGCTTGGCAGGCATTGACCCGTATGCATGGTTTTCCAGAAGGTTTGTCTGGTCATAACCATGGTTTTTTGGTGGTGGGTTATGGCAAGTTAGGGGGTGGTGAGCTGAGCTATAGCTCGGATCTCGACCTGGTCTTTCTGTATCACAGTATCAGTCATCATACCTTGGGAGAACGTCGTTTAGGGATTCATAGTTTTTATGCCAAATTGGCGCAGAAAGTTGTGCATTTGCTGCGTACCCAGACGTATTCCGGTGCGCTTTATGAAGTTGATCTGCGTTTGCGACCATCGGGTAATTCAGGGTTGTTGGTCAGTAGCTTAGAAGCATTTTCGCAGTATCAATGTGATTCTGCTTGGACTTGGGAGCATCAGGCTTTGGTGCGTGCGCGTCCAGTGGCGGGTGATGCCTCTTTGCAGCGCGAATTTTATACCATTCGGGCAGATGTGTTGGCCCGTAAACGTGATGAAGCAGTATTGCGCCAAGAGATTTGTGATATGCAGGCACGCTTACGCACGTGGTATCAACGTGCAGATAATATGCATAACCGGATTCGTTACATGCCGGGCGGCATGATTGATTTAGAGTTTTTGGCACAGTATTGGCTATTGGCTCATGCGCATACGCATGCAGATTTATTAGATCAACATGGTACAGAAGGTATTTTGCGGGTGTGTGCAGAGTTGGGGGTTGTGGCGCCGGAGCAGGCACAAACCTTGCGTAAAATTTATCAGCAATATACGCATGCCTTGCGTATGGATTGGCTGTTAAGCGATGTTTCAGAAGATTTGCCTGTAGAATTTGTTGAGTCAGTGGCCTATGTATTGTCAGCTTGGCAGGCCTTTTTATATTAAAACTGTTGCAACCGTCTCTCGCTTTTCATGCTGTGATTGACTATAATGCGCGTCGCTTTCGCGGGGGTGCGCTGCGGTGCGCCGCTGAATACACTTAGGAACAACAGGACGTCTGGGATTCGAAACATGATGCGATCAAGAAATATTTTTTTAATCGGTATGCCGGGGGTTGGCAAAAGCACTATTGGCAAACAATTAGCGAATCAAATGAAAATGGATTTCTACGACACCGATGCCATCATCGAAGAGCGTTGTGGGGCCGAAATCAGTTGGATATTCGAGATCGAAGGTGAAACAGGTTTCCGTGAGCGTGAAAAGAAGGTCATTCGTGAATTAACTGAGAAGCAAGGTATTGTATTGGCTACCGGTGGCGGCGTTGTGTTGACGCCAGAAAACCGTACGCGTTTGTCAGCCCGTGGCATCGTGGTTTATCTGAAAGCTTCGTTGGATTTGCATGTGGAGCGTACGGCACGGGATACTAAGCGTCCGTTGTTGCAAGTTGAAGATAAAGAAAAAGAGCTGGAGCGTATGCAGCGTGATCGGGATCCGTTGTACACCGAAGCAGCTGATATTGTTGTCGATACCAACAGCAGTAGCATTCGTGCCGTTGTGGGTGAAATTATTCGACGTATTGAGCAAGAATGATCCAGGTTTCTGTTGCGCTGCATGAGCAAACGTATCCGGTGCTCATCGCGCCAGGACTCCTCGAGCAACCGAGTCATTGGTTGCCTTATATCAACCAAGAAGTCTTTATCATCTCGAACACGGTGGTGGCACCTCTGTATTTGCCGCAGTTGCGTCGTGCTTTGGCTGATCGAATTTGTCATGAGTATTTGCTGCCTGATGGTGAGGCGCATAAAACTTTGACTGAGTGGCAGGCGATCTTAGACGCGTTATTGGCTAAGCGTTGTACGCGCCAAGTTACGCTCATTGCATTAGGCGGCGGTGTGGTCGGTGATATTACCGGTTTTGCAGCAGCCGTTTATCAGCGCGGTGTGTCGTTTGTACAAATGCCGACGACACTGTTGGCACAGGTTGATGCCTCGGTCGGCGGTAAGACGGCGGTGAATCATCCATTGGGCAAAAATATGATTGGTGCGTTTCATCAACCACGTGCCGTGGTGATTGATCCGCTGACATTGAACACATTGCCGGATCGTGAATTTGCTGCAGGCTTAGCGGAAGTGATCAAATATGGACTTATTGCTGATCGCCATTTTTTTGACTGGCTGCTGGCGCATGCCACTGAACTATCACAGCGTGATCCGGTTGCGCTGGAGCATGTCATTGCAGAATGTTGCCGCCTTAAAGCCGCGGTTGTTTCCCAAGATGCCAATGAGCAAGGTTTGCGTGCAGTTCTCAATTTTGGTCATACTTTTGCGCATGCCATTGAAAGTGGGACGCACTATCAGCGTTACCTGCATGGAGAAGCGGTTGCGATTGGCATGTTAATGGCAATGCGGTTGTCACAGGGATTAACCAATCGTATTACGGATGAACAGTGTGCTCAGGTGCAAGATTGGCTGCAGTTGATGGGATTGCCGGTTGTATTGGATGCAGCATGTGATTTGACGCCGCAACAGTTATTAATGGCGATGCAATACGACAAGAAAGTGCAGCGCTCAGGCTGTTTGCGTTTTGTGGTGTTAGCGGCAATCGGTCGCGCGCAAGTGGTTGAAATAGCCGATGAACGGCAGGTTTTATCGATTCTAAGTCACTATTGTTGACGTATTGCCCTGTGTGGGTGCTGTGTGAAATCGGTATGTTTGTTGACATATTCATCTACAGCTTGACAGCAAGAATTGGCCTCGACTAGAGTAGCTCGCCAGGTTTTAACAGGTTTCAGTATTTTCTATGTATCAAAACGTATTAGATATGATTGGGAATACCCCAATCGTCGAACTTCAGCACTGTGTCGCCAATCAGTGTCGCGTGTTTGGCAAGTTGGAATATTACAATCCGGGTGGTTCGATCAAAGATCGTATTGCGCTCTCAATGATTGAAGCTGCTGAGCAAGCAGGCGATATTCAGCCAGGCGATACATTAATCGAGGCCACCGCGGGTAACACTGGATTGGGTTTGGCTTTGGTGGCGCGTCAAAATGGCTATCATTTGCGAGTTGTGCTGCCAGATAAAATGAGTCAGGAAAAGATTGCTATGTTGGAGTCGATGGGTGCAGAAGTGATTAAAACCCGCTCCGATGTGGGGAAAGGTCACCCAGATTATTATCAAGATAAAGCTCAGGCTTTAGCGCAGCAAAGTGGCGGGTTTTATGTTAACCAGTTTTCCAATTCTGCCAATTATCAGGCGCATATTGACCATACTGGCCCGGAAATTTGGGCGCAGATGGATCATGATGTTGATGCGGTTGTCTGTGGTGTAGGTTCCGGTGGTACCGTAACCGGGTTAGGGCGTTATTTGAAAAGCAAAAATCCTGATATAGATATTGTATTGGCTGATCCAGAGGGTTCGGTGTTAGCAGATATCGTGCATGGCAAGCCGATGGGTGAAGTTGGGTCTTGGTTAGTTGAAGGGATTGGCGAAGATTTTGTGCCCGATATTTGTGATTTATCGTTGGTGACGCATGCCTTTACTATCAGTGATCGCGAAAGTTTTCAGATGTGTCGGCAGGTGATGGATCAAGAGGGCATTATGATTGGCACCTCGGCAGGAACGATTATGGCTGCAGCGTTGCGTTATTGTGAGCAACAAGTGTCTCCAAAGCGTGTGGTGACCATTATTTGTGATGGTGGTCATAAATATATTTCCAAGATTTTTAATGACCAGTGGTGGCAAGAAAAAGGATTAATGTGATGTCAGAACAAAACAATAACCAACAATTTGATACGCGAGTGATTCACGGTGGGCAATCGGTTGATCCTAAAACTGGTGCGGTGATGCCGCCAATTTATGCCACTTCAACCTATGCGCAATCAGCCCCGGGTGAGCATCAAGGTTTTGAGTATGGGCGTTCAGAAAATCCCACGCGGATGGCATATGAGCGGTGCTTGGCCAGTTTAGAAGGCGTTAAGCATGCTTATGCATTTTCCTCTGGTCTAACGGCGGCCAATGCCATTATCGATTTGCTGGATAAGGACAGTCACATCATTGCCATGGATGATTTATATGGCGGATCGTATCGGTTGTTCACACGGATTAAAAAGCGTCTTTCCGGGCTGTCAGTGACATCGATGGACGTTAATGATACCGATGCCTTGGAAGCGGCGATTCAGCCCAATACGCGCTTGTTATGGATTGAAACACCGACCAATCCATTATTGAAATTAGTGGATCTAGCACGAGTGGTGCCAGTCGCAAAACGCCATGGTCTGTTGGTGGTGGTCGACAATACCTTCGCCACGCCATTTAACCAAAAGCCTTTTGACTATGGTGTGGATATTGTGATGCATTCGGCGACTAAGTATTTAAATGGTCACTCTGATGTGATCGGCGGTGCGGTTATGGTAGATGACGATGCATTGGCCGAACAAATTGGCTTTTTATAGTTTGCCATTGGCGGTATTGCTGGGCCTTTTGATAGCTTTCTGGCATTGCGTGGTTTGAAAACTTTGGCAGTACGCATGGCGCGGCATAATGAAAATGGCTTGGCGGTTGCCGAGTGGTTAGCCAAGCATCCCCGGGTGAAAGATGTGATTTATCCTGGCCTGCCAACGCATCCGCAGTATGAATTGGCGCAGCGGCAGATGAAAGGTTTTACGGGTATGGTCACGGTGCGTTTGCAAGGTGGTTTGGCTGAAACCAAGCAATTTTTATCGCGTTTGCAGTTATTTGCCTTGGCTGAGAGTCTAGGTGGTGTGGAAAGTTTGGTCTGTCATCCGGCACTGATGACACATGCTTCGATTCCGGCAGAGCGGCGTGCTGAATTGGATATCGGTGATAACTTGGTACGTTTGTCCGTTGGTATTGAGGCCATTGATGATTTGTTGGCGGATTTACACACTGCATTGAGGTAGTTGATTGTGAAAGAGGCTTATTTAAACGCGATCGTTGATAATTTATTTGCTGTACACAATGGGCCGGTACGTTATGAAGCCGGTGTGCCGGTTAGTTTTCCGTTTCCGTCAGAAAAGGTGGTAGAAGACCTATTGCCTTTATTGCGTGATGTTTTGTTTGCCGATTATTTTCGTGGACATTGTGCGCATGATAATGTGCAAGAGGAAATGAAGCATAAGCTTAAGCGCGTCACAGATCAGTTAACGGCACAGATTCATTATGGTCTGAGTTTTGAGGATCCTGGTAAGTTATCGAGTAAGCCAGGGATGCGTGAAGCGAAAGATATTATGATGGCGTTTTTGGATCAGCTGCCTGCTATTCGGGAAAAATTGGTGAAAGATGCCGAAGCGGCTTATTCCGGTGATCCTTCCTGTACCAATTCGTATGAACCAATTTTATGTTTTCCCTCCGTGGTTGCATTGTTTCGCCATCGAGTTGCACATGCATTGCACGAGTTAGGTGTGCCTTTGCTGCCGCGTATGATTGCAGAAATTGCGCATCGACGGACCGCGATTGATATTCATCCAGCTGCCAAAATTGGCGATTATTTTTTTGTTGACCACGGTACCGGTGTGGTGATCGGCGAAACATGTGTGATTGGAGATCATGTAAGTTTGTATCACGGTGTCAGTTTAGGGGCGAAAAATTTTCCCGTCGACGCGGATTGTAAAGCAATCAAGGGGCAGCCGCGGCATCCGATTATCGGCAATCATGTCACGATTTATATGGGTGCTGTTTTACTGGGTCGGATTACGATTGGCGATCACATTGTGATTGGTGCTAATGTTTGGGTGACGCGATATGTGGCGCCGCATAGTCGGATTTATGAAGGTGAGTGTAAGTAAATGCATAACCTCATTAGCCGCAAACTTCATCGTTGAAATCTTCTTCAAAGCTTGTCCTCACGAAAGTGGGGATCCTCAAGTAGTTTATCTATGATCGAGTTTCATCAGCTTTTTATAGGTAATTTTTACTAATTTTTATATATTTATATATTATGTATTATCGTCGCGATTTTTAATAATAAGGTCGTCGTGATGAAGATATTTTTTGGTTGGGTATCAGTGGCTTGTTTGATGGGTATTCAAACAGTCTGTTTTGCAGCACACACTTTAGGAGATCCAGTTGATCTGGCGCCAGGAGTTGGCTTTTCAACGGCAACGCAGCAGGTGACGCCGAATGCCTGCTATGCCATTAAGGGGAAGAAATATTCAACATCAGGTTCCTTGGTGTTTTCGAAAGAAATGAGCTTTACACAGCTAGAAGATGCGGTGCATATGAATGTGTCCGCCAAGGTAGGGTTTGGTCCATTTTCTGGACAAGCAGTATTTAGCTACATGAATTCTATTAAAGGGACTTTATTATCAACTTCTTTGAATTATGCGCAAACGATACAACAAAATGTAGGTTATCAAATCCTTGGTCTGAATGCCTATGGGCGGCAGATTTATCAGGCAGATTTATTGCACAAGCCTGGAGCGCTCAACTTTGATTTGATTTGTGGTAATGACTTTGTGAAGCAATATTCACGGGGTGCGATGTTGATCGCGTCATTAAAGATTGTATTTGCATCTTTACAGGATAAAGAAAGGTTTGAAAGTGCTACTAAGGCAGGTCTGGGCAATTTGTTTTCTGCATCCGAGCAAGTTTCTAATATTGCTTCGGAATATCATTTGGCTGGGACAGTTCAGGTATTAGCTTATCAAATGGGTGGTGATCCAGGGCGACTGAGTAAGATTTTAAGTAATGGTAAGAGTATTACCAGTTGTAGTTTGAAGGATATGAAAGCCTGCCAGCAGGTTGCGCAGAATATTGTGGATTATGCCGCGCAAGATTTTTCCACGCAGGTCCAACCGCAAAGCAATGGTCAGATCACGGGTGCGTACAGTCCATTGCCTTTGAATGTGGCAACTGATGTCGCCAGTATCTCGAGATTCAGTAAGAAGCCATTGGCAACAGTGATTACACCAACTATTGTGATTGATCGTGCTTTGTTGATGTATCAATTGCTCAAGAATGAATACTACAAGAGCAAGTTAGATTACCTATTAAATGATTATCCAATTGCATGGAACAAATCGAGTGCTACGTACCGAGGTATTGCGCAGATGGATGCGCAGGCAGCAAACAATGTTTCCGTTATTTTGCGTGATCCCTATAATCTCGTGGATTCTGCTGCGCAGTGTTACAACTCGCCTCAGCAGTGCGTCAGTGTGACACGATTTATCGAATCACATCTTCAACCTATTACTGCTCAGCAATTGCAAGTACTCAATAATATTAAGTACTACATTAATTATTTGGATTGGTTCTACAATGGTGCGGATTGGGTGCCATCAAAAACATCAGGCAGTTATCCATATGTTGTGGGGCCGCGCTATTATGATATGCAGAATCTAACCTCGGGTAAGATTAACTTTTATGCCAAAGTTCAAACATCACCCGATTCAGGCAGTGTCACGGTTTTGCATTTCGAGGGTACGTCAACCAATGGGGGTGAAAAATATTATGGTGAGGCCTGGACTTCGAGTTGGAGAAATAATAACGATGCTTTAGATCGTTGGATTTCGCCTTATTATTTTACAGCCTATCCTGGGTCCTAATTGCTACATAGGCTGTCCGCTTTGAGGCTTTGGTGTGTATGAGTCGTAGACATTATGCCGAAGTCTAGGCTTGCATATGAAAAAATACCGTATAATATTTTTCGTTATTATTAGTTGTTTTTAAGGTGGTTTTTATGCATAAGGCCTGTGTTGCCCCTGTTCTTGTGGCTGCTATGTTAGCCAGTGTTGCCTCTGCTGCCATTTGTCCCGCGGTTTCATCGATTCGTTACGGCGCTTGCGGTGGTGTGGGGAGTGGTAATTGTTACGTTGATCAGGCTGATCCTGCGTGGAATAGCAATAATGCTGCTGCTTTGGGCGGTGGTTTATTATTTCCAACGACTGTGTCTAACACGCTGCCTAATCAGTTTTCGCGTGCATATATTTATAACGCCAAATTGGCGGCTAATGGTGTGGTGTGTCAGTACTACGTGCCAGGTGGTTCTGGCTTAAAAGGGCTGATTTCTGTGTCGAATTATCAGCTTTTCTCCAGTCCGGCCTATAGCCCACCAAAACCTTTAGGGCATTGGCAGTTCTGGTGGGAAGGCTCCATTGATATCGGTTATATTTGTTTATCTGCAAATGTGTCAGATTGTCCATTTTTTGTGACGAGTGCTTAGAGCCTGTCGTTACGAATTTGTTTCTGCTGGATAGTGCCGGCCTATGAGGTTTGTTCTAATTTGTTTTGTTCCGTTGGGATGATGATTTCAATTTCCGGGAATACTTCTCGGACTGCATCGGTTTCTTTCTCTAGAAACAAAATTTTCAAATTGGGGCCGGCATCTTGTGTGAAAAATACCGGGATTTTTTGGCGGCGCATTTCCCAAACTTTTTTGCGGGCTTGCACAGTGGCTTCGGTTGTATACACAATAGGTGGACGTGCGGTTTCTGTTACAGCGTGCAACATTAAGGCATGATTCTCGGCAAAGTAGCCTAGGAGCTGGATATTGCACTCTTCAATCGCCTGTTCGACCTTTTGCATGACTTGTCGGGTTTTGTCTGGCCATAAATCATAATCAGCCGATGTTTTCATGCTGATTTCCATGGCCTCGCGTGAGGAAATAGATTTGATGCAGCTATCAATTTTGACGAGGCCAATCCTTAGCTCTGGCCAAGCTTTGCGTATTGGGATGCCATGAGAATCCATACCATCCTCTTTATATCCCATGCGCCATTTCACAAAGCCTGGCCAAATCGAACGACAAGCACTTCCGCTACCTAATCGTGCCAGTATGGATAACTTATCCTGTGTCAGTTGCCAACCAAATAGCTGGTCAAGTGCTTTAGCCAACGCAGCAAATCCAGAAGCAGATGAGGCAAAGCCAGCCTGGGTTGGGATGGTGTTTTGCGTTTCAATCCGAAAGGTTAAGTTGGATTCTGTTGTGCGAAATAAGTCTAGATAGCGATGTAGGCGGGCGTAAAATTGTGTTTCTGGGTTGACAGCTTGGCCATTCAAAAAGTAGAGGTCATCTTCTGCATCAACTACCTGGATCGTAGTCTCTGTACCTAAATTCCCAAGTGCAACCGATAAGCTGGATGTCATCGGTAGATTCAACGTTTCATTACGCTTTCCCCAGTATTTGGCCAAAGCGATATTGCTGGGTGCGAATGCCGAAGCATTTTCGGTTTTAGGGTTGAATTGTGCATCGACAATCTTGTGGATGATCTCTTGTTTGGTGATATTGGGCATGGTGTTTCCTTGTTGTTATGTAGCCTTTCTTGGTAAATTCTGGCTTGAGGTCAGCTTGAAGTGTGTCGAATGCCATGTCTCATGGTCAGGTAGCTTCGGCTGATTTTCTAGAGCGTGTGATTATCCTTTTTGTTTATTGTGCATGTTTTTTGTCTAGTTTTCTAGTGTTGTATTTCAGCTTGTTTATATTTTTTTGCGACGGGTATGTACGTTTAAAGAGGGCTCGGCAAATTGACTTTTACAGGCAAGCTCTATATGATGAGCCGGTTATGAAAAAGCGACGTTTTCCGTTAACTGTAAATCCGCATGATGCGCCGGTTATGAAAAAGCGACGTTTTCCGTTAACTGTAAATCCGCTGCGTTTAGCGAAGTCCCGGCAGGAATTATCGGGTGATTTTCCCGTTTCTCAGATGCCCAGATTGCTAGGTGTTTTGGCAGATGATCACGCGGAGATTGCTGCAAAAATGAGTTTCGACTCAGATGAGCAAGGTTGGGTGGTAATCACACTTTTTGTGCACGCAAAGCTACCATTAATTTGCCAGAATGATTTAAGTCGTTTTGTCTTGCCTGTCGAGATTGAAACACGGTTGACGCCCGTAGAAGTAGAAGCTGAAGCAACTCGTGTTCCTGCACACTACGAGCCAGTATTAATAGAGGATGGTTTATTCGTTCCGAAAACCATCGTTGAGGATGAGTTATTACTCCATCTGCCGGATGTGCCTAGACGCCCCGAAGCTTTGGGTTGAATAGGCTGCGGCTTTATGGAAGCAACTTGGGAGAAATAAAATGGCGGTACAACAAAACCGTAAAACCCGTTCAAAGCGTGACATGCGACGCTCACACGATGCGTTAACCGCATCCACGATTTCGATTGACAGCGAATCAGGGGAAAAGCATTTCCGCCACCATGTTACACCGGGTGGATACTATCGTGGCAAAAAGGTAATCAATCAGAACGCTGACAGCGAGTAAAAACCTTGGCGATCATTTCGATTGACGCAATGGGGGGCGATCGTGGAATTTCTGCGACTGTGCCAGCTGCTATTGCCAGTCTAAAAAAACATGCCGATTTGGAAATCGTCCTGGTGGGTGATGAGCGTTTGTTATTGCGTGCCTTGCGTAAATGCAAAGCGGATAAGCACCCGCGTATCAGAATACAGCATGCTTCTGAAGTGGTGGCGATGGATGAATCCCCAGCATTGGCGCTGCGGGGTAAGAAAGATTCTTCCATGCGTGTTGCCATCAACCTGGTTAAAGAAGGTGATGCGCATGCGGCTGTCAGTGCGGGTAATACCGGTGCTTTAATGGCAACCGCGCGTTTTGTATTAAAAACCTTGCCGGGTATCGATCGTCCGGCCATTATTTACGCATTGCCCGCATATGATCGTGCTAATGACTGCATGACCAGCGTTCACATGTTGGACCTGGGTGCCAACATAGACTGTACACCGAAGCATTTGTTTGAGTTTGCCATTATGGGTGCGAGTTTAACCGAAGCGGTTGATGGATTATCCAAGCCTCGTGTGGCGTTACTCAATATCGGTCAAGAAGAGATCAAGGGCTTAGAGTCAATCAAGCAGACAGCTAAATTGCTGCAAGATGAATCAGCCATCAATTACATTGGTTTTATTGAAGGAAATGACATTTTCTCAGCTAAAGCCGATGTGGTCGTGTGTGACGGATTTGTTGGTAATGTCGCATTGAAAACCACAGAAGGTGTTGCGACTTTATTAGGAACGATGTTGAAACGTTCGTTATTGAATACATTTATGGGGCGAATTGCAGGTGTTTTGGCAATTCCCATGTTGTTGCGTCTTAAAAAGAAATTTGATATTCGACACTACAATGGCGCCAGCTTCTTGGGTCTAAAAGGAATTGTGGTGAAGAGTCATGGCGGTGCAGATCGCATTGCATTTTCGACAGCCATCGATGAGGCAGTTAAAGAGATTGAAAAGGATATTCCGGCTTTGATTCACGCGCGTGTGGGTGCATTGTTGGGTGGTGATTCATGACATATGCTCGAATCGTCGGCACGGGATCACATTTACCTGAAGCGGTTGTAACAAATACAGAGCTTTCGAAGCGTGTTGAAACATCAGATGAGTGGATCCAACAGCGGGTTGGCATTCAGTCACGACACATTTGTAGTCCCGATGAAACGTTATTGTTTATGGCAACGCAGGCAGCGCAGCGGGCTTTGGACATGGCGCAAGTCACAGCAGAAGAGATAGATCTTATTATTGTGGCGACTTCGACGGCCGATGACATTATGCCAAGTACGGCAACGTCCCTGCAGCATGCTATCGGTGCAAAGCCCTGTATTTCATTTGATATTTCGGCCGCGTGTACGGGGTTTGTCTGTGCACTGCATATTGCCAACCAATTCTTTAAGACCGGTGTGGCCAAGCGAGCTTTAGTGCTAGGTGGTGAGCGTATGTCCCGTATTACGGATTGGATGGATCGTTCGACCTGTGTGTTATTTGGGGATGGTGTAGGCGCTGCTGTTTTGGCTGCGGATGATCACACGGGTATCCTGAGTTCTTATGTTGCGTCAAATGGTAAAGACCGGGACTTGTTGTTTGTTCCAAATAGTTTGCCGGTAGCGCCGTTTGAATCTGAGGTACCGCCGGCTCATTTGCGGATGGATGGACGTGCGGTATTTCGTCAGGCAGTCAATATGCTGGGTGATTTAGTGGCGCGAGTGTTGCGTGAGCATGATTTACCAAAGTCTGCCATTGATTGGTTGATTCCGCATCAGGCGAATCGACGGATTATTGAGGCGACTGCCAAAAAAATGGCCTTGCCGTGGGAAAAAGTGGTTTTAACACTGCCGGAACAAGGTAATACATCTGCTGCGTCGGTCGCATTGGCGTTGGATATCGCCGTGCGAGATGGTCGTGTGCAAAAAGACCAACTAGTTTTGCTAGAGGCTTTTGGTGCAGGCTTTGTCTGGGGTGCGGTACTGCTCAAATTTTAAGGATCTATTTATGTCACAGACTATTGCGGTAGTTTTTCCGGGTCAAGGCTCGCAAAAACTAGGGATGTTGGCTGATGCAGCGGCACACTATCCACAGATCAAGCAAACCTTTGAAGAGGCAGCTGATGCTCTAGGGTATGATCTTTGGTCGATTGTGCAGGCGGATGGAGAAAAGTTAAACCAAACGACTTATACACAGCCAGCATTATTGGCTGCGGGTATTGCGTTGTGGCGTGTTGCTCGGCACAACCAAGCGTTGAATCCCGCTTTTTTGGCGGGGCATAGTTTGGGCGAATACACCGCGCTGGTAGCTGCTGGTGCTATGGCATTTGCTGATGCTTTGCAGGTGGTGGCCTTGCGAGGCAAGTTCATGCAATCTGCTGTGCCGGCTGGTCAAGGCGCAATGGCTGCGTGCCTTGGTTTGGCTGATGATGTGGTCACCGATGTGTGCGCGCAAGCAGCACAAGGCCAAGTATTGGCGCCGGTTAATTTTAATTCGCCTGGGCAGGTCGTGATTGCGGGCGAAAAAGAAGCGGTCGAGCGTGCGATGCCGCTCGCAAAAGAAGCCGGTGCGCGTAAAGTGGTGTTATTGCCTGTGAGCGTGCCTTCGCACTGTGCGTTGATGTTGCCAGCAGCTGAGCAATTAGCAACTGTGTTGGCAGATGTTGAGATACAGGCGCCACAGTGTCCGGTGATTCATAATGTTGATGTGGCCGTGCATGGTTCAGCAGAACAGATTCGTGAGGCTTTGGTGAAGCAACTGTCTGCTCCAGTGCGTTGGGTTGAAACGATTGAATTGATGGCATCGCGTGGTGTTGAGGCCATTTATGAGTCAGGCCCTGGTAAAGTTTTGACAGGTCTGAATAAGCGAATTGTATCGGGTGTTGCGTGTGCGCCCATGTCATATGATATGTAAAGGAGTTTTCTCATGTCACTAGCAGGTAAAATTGCATTAATTACCGGTGCCAGTCGTGGAATTGGCCATGCCATTATGTTGCAGTTGGCTGAGCAGGGTGCCACTGTTGTGGGGACGGCAACTTCCGCGTCAGGTGTGGAAAAAATTGAAGCAGCATTGGTAGCGGCTGGTTATGCCGGTCAAGGTTGTGTATTGGATGTGTCCCAGGCAGATTCAATCGCTGCGTTAATGGACACACTTAAAGCGGGCCCTGGTATGCCAGATATTTTGGTCAACAATGCCGGTGTGACTCGTGATAATTTGCTCATGCGTATGAGTGAGGAAGAATGGTCAACCGTCATCAACACTAACCTAACAGCTATTTATCGTCTGAGTAAGGTGTGTTTGCGTGCAATGATGAAAGCGCGTTGGGGACGCATTATTACAGTTGGGTCTGTTGTCGGTAGTATGGGAAATCCCGGTCAAGCCAATTACTGTGCAGCCAAAGCAGGCTTAGTCGGTTTCAGTAAGTCTTTGGCCAAAGAAGTGGCTTCGCGTCAGGTAACAGTGAACGTGGTTGCGCCAGGTTTTATTGAGACTGATATGACGTCAGTTTTGCCTGACGATCAGAAAGAAATGTTGTTGTCGCATATTCCAGCGCAGTGCATGGGCACGCCGGATGATATTGCCGCAGCAGTGAGTTTTTTAGCCTCGGAAAATGCCCGTTACATTACGGGTGAAACTTTGCACGTAAATGGCGGTATGCATACGGTATAGCGATAAATTTAGGTTAAATATTTCGCTTGCATGTTAGAAGAAATTCAATACACTACACACAAATTTTTTGTGACAACCTGAGAGAAAGGGGATTTATTCATGGTAGACATGGCTCAAATTGAAGAACGTGTGAAAAAGATCATCGTTGAGCAACTCGGCGTAAAAGAAGAAGATGTGAAAGCAGAGTCTTCTTTTGTTGACGATCTGGGTGCTGATTCTTTAGACACTGTTGAGTTGGTAATGGCATTGGAAGAAGAGTTTGAAACAGAAATTCCAGATGAAGATGCTGAAAAGATTGTAACTGTTAAAGATGTATTGACTTACATTGAGGCTCAAGCAAACGCATAATGCAGATCCTTAAACCTTTTTAGGGACAGATAAGGCCAGCTATTTTTTGCGATTTAGCTGGCTTTTTTTTGGCAAAAGTGAGAGAGAAGCGTGATGAGCAAAAGACGTGTCGTGGTAACAGGGATAGGTTTAACAACACCTTTGGGGATAGGAACTGAGCAGGTTTGGTCTGGCATTATTGCAGGTAAAAGTGGTATTCGTCTGATCACACACTTTGATACAACAGGACATCGCGTCACCATCTCTGGTACTGTGCCTGATTATGATCCGGTTGCTGCGGGCATTAATCAGAAGGACGTGCGCAAAATGGATGTGTGCATTCAAATGGGTCTGACCACAGCCATTGAAGCTTGGGAAAACGCTGGCATTGAAGTCACTGAAGAAAATGCCACGCGTATGGGGGTTGCTATCGGATCTGGTATTGGTGGCTTAACGGTCATTCAGGATGCGCAAGATAGCCTAATTAACGGTGGGCCGCGCAAGCTTTCGCCTTTCTTTATTCCATCTTCCATTATCAACATGATTTCGGGGCATGTGGCGATTCGGTTTGGCCTCAAAGGGCCTAATATTGCGATTGTAACCGCTTGTACGACGGGTACTCATAATATTGGTTATGCCGCGCGGACCATTGCCTATGGCGATGCTGATGTGATGGTGGCCGGTGGTGCTGAAAAGGCCAGCTGTGCTTTGGGTGTTGGTGGATTTGCTGCTGCGCGTGCTTTGTCTTCACGTAATGATGACCCAGAAGGCGCTAGTCGTCCTTGGGATAAAGAGCGTGATGGTTTTGTATTAGGTGATGGTGCAGGTGTTGTTGTTTTAGAAGAGTACGAGCATGCGAAACGTCGTGGCGCTAATATTTATGCAGAGCTAGTGGGCTTTGGTATGAGTGAAGATGCTTATCATATTACATTGCCTGATGGTGATGGCGGCTATCGCTCGATGAATAATGCTTTGCAAGATGCAGGTCTGAATGCAGATGCATTGGATTATGTGAATGCGCATGGTACTTCGACACCAGCCGGTGATGTGGTGGAAAGTCAGTCTGTTGAAAAGTTAATGGGCGCAGCTGCCAAAAATGTGTGCATGAGTTCGACTAAATCAATGATTGGTCATCTCTTGGGTGCGGCAGGTGCAGTTGAAGCAATTTTTTCTATTCTGGCCTTGCGTGATCAAATCGCACCACCAACGATTAATTTACATGAAGCGGATGAAGGCTGTAACTTAGACTATGTGCCGCATGAAGCGCGTCACTGTAAATTAGATGTTGCCATGTCTAATTCATTTGGCTTTGGTGGTACTAACGGTACATTAATCTTTAAGCGTCTGTAGTTTTTTTGATGATGCCAATCATTGAGGACCGAGGCTTTCAGTATGGCGATGGGTTATTTGAAACCATGGCGGTGCGGTTAGGTGAGGTTCCTCTATTGGCATTTCACCTGGCACGTTTAGCGCATGATTTAGCCAGACTTGATATTAAGCTTGATATATCAGCTTTAGAAGCAGCTGTTGTGGCATTGGCTGCGCAGCAAGTTTCATCTACATCTTGTATATTGAAACTAATCGTGACGCGTGGTTCAGGTGGGCGTGGCTATGCGCCATCTGATGCTTTAGACGCGCAATACTATATGCAGATTCTGCCGTGGCCAGAGATGCCGTCGACATATGTGACAGATGGCATCACTTTGCAGGTGTGTGACTTGGTCTTATCACAACAGTCACGCTTGGCGGGTATGAAACACTTGAACCGTCTTGAGCAGGTATTGGCTGCGCAAGAGCTGAAAGATGATGCGGTCGAGGGGTTGTTGTTAGATACACAGGGCCATGTAATCGAAGCCATTAGTGCCAATATTTTTATTGTGAAGGGACGTACCTTGTTAACACCACGTTTAGATCGTTGTGGTGTGGCAGGTGTGATGCGTGCCTATCTGATGGATCTGGTGACTGATTTTCAGCTGCAAGTCGCAGAAGTGAATTTTACATTGACTGAACTGGCACAGGCTGATGAGATATTTCTATGTAATAGTATTCGCGGTATTTGGCCGGTGGTAAACGTGCAAACAGTGTGTGAAAAACCGGTGGGTGCAGTGACGCGCGCATTGCAGTATGCACTGAAAAAGCGATTGGGGGTGTAATGTCAGTAGGTCGATTGATTACCCTAGAGGGTGGAGAAGGGTGTGGTAAAACCACAAATTTAACCTTTGTCGCAGATTTTTTGCGCGATCATGGTCAACAGGTTGTAGTCACGCGTGAGCCGGGGGGTACACCGTTCGCTGAAAAGATTCGCGATTTGTTGCTTGCTAAAGGCGATGAACGAGTGGCTGAGGATACAGAATTGCTGCTGATGTTTGCCGCACGAGTTCAACATTTGCAGCAGAAAATCTTACCTGCATTGGCAGCCGGGCAATGGGTGGTCTGCTCACGATTCGTTGACTCGACCTATGCCTATCAAGGCTATGGGCGTGGTGTTAAATTAGACCGTATTGCTGCGATTGAACGAGCAGTGATGCCAGATTTTCAGCCCGATTTGACTGTGTTATTAGATTTGCCCGTAAAAGTAGGGATGGCGCGAGCACGGGCGCGTGCCGAGCTGGATCGTATTGAGCAAGAAGATCTCAGTTTCTTTGAGGCCGTGCGTCAAGGTTTATTGCAGCGTGCACAGCAATATCCTGATCGGGTGAGTGTTATTAATGCGGATCAGACATTGCCAGAAGTGCAAGAAGCGATTGCGCAGCGGTTGGTGCGATTGCTTTGATGTTGCTTGGCGACATCTAGAGGATATTCCGGATAGGCACTTCTGTTTAAACCAATTTTTCATAACATGTATTTCCAAATAGTGGCTATTTTGCGTACGCTCTGTAGAATGCTCGGTTTGCATGTTGAGGGAGTGTTGCATGTCTTTTACGCGGAAGTCTTATTATCCTTGGGTTGTTTTGCTGCTGTGTGCGGCGTTTTTGTTTTACAAGTATGTGTTACAAGTTTCTCCTAGTATTATGACAGACCAGCTGATGCGCGAGTTTCATGTCTCGGGTGCGGGTTTAGGTAACTTGGCGGCAACATTTTTCTATGCCTATTTCATTACACAGCTGTTCGTTGGGGTGATTTTAGACAAATATTCGTTGCGCGTGATTTGTGCTTTGGCCATTGCCATTAGTGGCATCGGGGCTATTTGGTTTTCATATACCGGTTCTTTGCTGTCTGCCAGCATTGCGCGGGGTCTGATGGGCTTTGGTGCTGCGTTTGCAACTGTGTGTTATATGAAAAGCGCAGCGGTTTGGTTCCGCCCTAATCAATTTGCTTTTATTGGTGGTTTGTTGGCGACTGCCGCTATGTTAGGTGCTTTGTTTGGCGAAGCACCACTGGCTTATATTGTGCAAACGCAAGGGTGGCGCGGATGTTTGTGGTTGTCTGGAGTGTTGGGTCTAGTCATTGCGGTTTTGTTTTTTCTGTTGGTGCGCAATCAATCTGGTCAGGGTGATGCGGTGTCAGTATCAGAAAAATATACTGTGACTTTTGCTGATGTGTGGTCGGTGTTGAAAAACCCTAGAAACTGGGTATTGACGTTTTACAGTGGTTTAACTTTTTCTCCGGTAGCGGTGTTCGGCGGGATATGGGGTAATCCTTTTGTGCATGAGGTATATCATTTCTCACACACGCATGTGGCATCGTTGATCTCATTATCGTTTTTAGGCTTAGCGGTTGGTGGTCCGGTATGGGGTTGGGTTTCTGATCGGTTGAACCGGCGAAAAATGGTGATGTTTTGGGGGAATCTGGTTGCGCTTGTTTCATTGGTTCCAGTGATTTATGTGATATTGCCTGAGTGGCTGTTAGCAACCTTGTTATTTACGTTTGGCTTTGGGGTTGGGGCGTTTATGCTAGGGTTCGCCATGGCTAATGAGCTTAATAAATTAGCTTTATCTGCCACTGTGATTGCGTTGATTAATACGGGAGATGCGATTTTCGGTGCATTTACCGAGCCTTTGGTCGGGCGTTTTTTAGATTTGGGTTGGCATGGTCAAATGTCGCATGGTGTTTATCATTTTTCTATCATTGATTTTAAATATGCTTTTATCTTACTGCCGGTATATCTATTGTTGGCGATTGGATTACTAATGTTTGTGAGGGATCAAGCAGTTAATTCTGCGTCTCACTAACTTGAAATAGTAGCGATGGTTAGTTACAGCGCACTGCTTTGAGAAGGGTGTGAGATAGCGTCTTGAATATCTCGATTTTCAACGGCCCGCGGCGTTTTACTTTGCCATAAAAATGCGTATAATCGCGATCCAGATTTTTCGCGAACAATTTTAACGTTATTTCCTAGGAGTTCAGAACAAAATGGTTGTTATCCGTCTTGCACGTGGGGGTTCCAAGAAACGCCCGTTTTATCACATTGTTGCAGCAGACAAGCGTATGCCGCGTGATGGTCGTTATATCGAGCTTTTAGGTTTCTTTAATCCCGTGGCTTCTGGTCAAGAAGAAGAGCTACGTTTGGACCTGGCGCGAGTTGATCACTGGGTGGGCAATGGTGCGCAGCCTTCAGATCGTGTACACAGCTTGATCAAGCAAGCTAAGAAGCAACAACAAAGCGCGTAGGTTTTGGCTGCGTCTGAATCATATATTGTTGTTGCCAAGATTGGTGCGCCGCATGGCGTGCGTGGCGATCTAAAACTCAATGTTTTCTGTGAATGCTCGGATGCCGTTTTGGCTTTCGAGCATTTTTTTGTACAGACAAAAGCTGGGTGGGAATTATTGCAGGATTACACGATTAAGCCGCGTGCCAATGGATTCCTGATTCGCTTTGCTCACTGTACTGATAGAGACTTGGCGCGTCAGTATGTCAATCAAGAATTAGCCGTGCCTCGAACGGCACTGCCGGAATTGCCAGAAGGTGAATATTATCAAAGTGACCTGATGGGCTTTGCTGTGTATAACTCGGCAGATGAATATTTTGGCGATGTATCCTATTTTCTGGAAACTGGTGCAAATGATGTGCTGGTGACCAAAGGTCAGCAAGAATATCTAATTCCTTATGTTGCTGATGTCATTGTGTCGATTGATTCTGCTGAGCGGCGCATCATGGTAGATTGGTCCAAGGACTATTTGTAATGCGTTTCGCGATTGTGACGCTATTTCCAGACATGTTTTCTGCCTTAACGGAGTGGGGTGTGATTGGCCGTGCATTTCAGCAATCACTGGCCACCGTGCAATATTTTAATCCGCGTGATTATACCGAAGATGCACATCGTACCGTTGATGACCGACCTTATGGTGGTGGTCCTGGCATGGTGATGAAAGCTGAGCCTGTAGCACTTGCGATTGCGGCTGCGCAAGCGGTTTTGCCTGCTGCGCCGGTGTGTTATCTCAGTCCTAAAGGGCAAAAGCTGTCGCAAGGTTTGGTTGTGGAGATGTCGGCTACTCATGCTGAATGGATTCTATTGTGTGGGCGCTATGAAGGCATTGATCAACGCGTGATTGATCATTATGTCGATTGTGAAATTTCCATTGGCGACTACGTGGTCAGTGGTGGTGAAATGCCAGCTATGGTGCTGATGGATGCGCTGCTGCGTCTGCAACCCGAAGTCCTAGGATCTGCTGATTCCGCGGCTCAGGACTCATTTTCTATTCCAGGTCAGTTGGATTGTCCGCATTACACGCGCCCTGAGGTGTGGCGTGATTTGGCAGTGCCTGATGTATTGCGTTCAGGTGATCATCGGGCCATTGCAGAGTGGCGTCAGCAGCAGGCTAATCAGCAGACAGCAGAGCGCCAAGACAATTTGCAAAAAAAGCTACTCGATTGAAAAAAAATCTTGTAGAATACGCGCCACACATTATTTCGTGCATTTAAAAATTAGAGAGTATAACGATGAAAGACCCAATTATTGCCGATATCGAAAACGCGCAAATGGATAAGCAAATCCCAGAATTTTCTACAGGGGATACTGTGGTTGTTCAGGTACGCGTAAAGGAAGGTAGCCGTGAGCGTTTGCAGGCTTTTGAAGGTGTGGTGATTGGTCGCCGTAACCGTGGCATGAATTCTGCTTTTACCGTGCGTAAGATTTCTTCTGGAGAAGGTGTTGAGCGTGTTTTCCAAACGTATAGCCCTTTGATTGCCGGTATCGAAGTGAAACGTCGTGGTGATGTGCGTAAGGCGAAGTTGTATTATCTGCGTGAGCGTTCTGGTAAAGCGGCGCGTATTAAAGAGAAAGTTTAGTCAATCTCTTTTATTTCATTCACACACAAAAAAGGCAGCCATTGGCTGCCTTTTTTGTTGATGTGAGTACCGTTTAGTAACGGTAGTAATCTGGTTTATACGGACCTTCAACCTGCACGCTAATATAATCAGCCTGCTCCTGACTCAAGGTTGTTAGATGAGCTCCAACACGTGCTAAATGTAGCCGTGCAACCTTTTCATCCAAATGTTTTGGCAAGACATAAACCTGATTCTCATAGCGCTCTGAGTGATTCCAGAGTTCAATTTGCGCCAAGGTTTGGTTAGTGAAAGAGTTTGACATCACA
>CAZIIK010000113.1:0-5812 GCA_964539235.1 uncultured Gammaproteobacteria bacterium
AATCACTCGGGTATACCTTTTCCATGGCTTGTGTGCTGCATATCACGTGACAAATCGGTATTATGACCCTGCACATCCCAAAAATCCGCATCTGTTTGAATGCATAACAAGAAAAATACCCATTTTCGGACAGACTCTAAAAACGGCACATCCAGTTATGCGCAACTCGATCATGAATTTGCATACTACCTAAGAAAAATACCAGACAGCGCCGCATTCACCAAAGATCAAAAGAAGCATGCTCAGCAGTTGTGGAATGCAGGTGTGGTGATGTTTGACTTTGATGGCCGTCCGTTGATGGGAGAGGTTCGCGGAGGTGATTTAATACTGAATTTGCCCGGTCAATAACCGATTGTGGTTAAAGGCTTTTTGGCCAACGCAGTGCATATGGGTCTATTTGGTTTTACACCTGGATTTGCTTATCTATTGGCCACCTATTTAAATGCACATCCTTTGTTAGCCAGATTGTTGTCACCCAAATATGCCACTATGGTTTCTGGTCTTGCGGCAGTTTTTGGCGCGGTGATCAACGTTGACCAGATTTATGGTGGTACACGAGCAGACATGGCAGGATTAACCTTGCCAAAATTAATCTGGCAATCTCTCAAAACGCTGGCTTGCTTGCCGCTCGGTACTATGGTGGCTGCATCCTTAATGAATGCATTTGGCATCAATGCTGATGCAGATTTGAATGGTGAGCCGCCCGCCGCATTTTTAGAAATATCACAGGAGATCTTGATTAACCTGGCGTACTTTATGTTCACTTGGTTTGTCCAGGCGGGTGCAGAATCTTTTGCAGTTAAATTCATGCATCGGATAGCAGCTGCTTTTGGCAATGTGTCTGCCCAAAAAGCGTCTGCGGAACGTGATTTGGGTGCGGCGGCTAGCCGAGAAGAGGCTTTGGAAATTCAAGCAGAGCTGATTACCCTGATGATGGATGTTGAGCGTAAGTTTTCCCCAGCAGAAATGGCAAGATTAAAGTTATCATTAGAAACCAAGAAGGCTAATTTAGCAGCACATAATAATCCTGCGAACCAAGCTACTGTGAAAACAGCTCAGGCAGCCTTAGATAAATTTTCAGCTGATCGAGAAGCTGCTTTTTATTCTGGCTTACACAAGATCGGTTTGCGCACCACATATGGGAACGTGTCAATGTGGTCTACACGCTATCAGAGTCTGTCCGAAAATGGGTATTTTTCTTGTTATGCATTCAAACAGATGCGGATTTTTGGGATGTGCAGGGTCATAATACCGATTTGTCACGTGATTTATGACCCTGCACATCCCAAAAATCCGCATCTGTTTGAATGCATAACAAGAAAAATACCCATTTTCGGACAGACTCTGAGGGTTATCAAGAAAAAGCCCATGTTAAACAGCAAGGGCCTAGTTTGGCGGATGCCGGTGTGCGAGCATTGAATCAAGATAAAAATTTGTTTTAACGCATTAGCGTGATGAGTGATTGAGTGATGGATACTACAGAAAATTTGAGTTTTGACTTTGAAGGCGTAGAGGCGTTGCCGCTGCATCAATTTACGCGTAAGGCGTATTTAGATTATTCAATGTATGTGATTTTGGATCGGGCCTTGCCAAATATTGCGGATGGCTTAAAGCCTGTGCAGCGTCGCATTATTTATGCCATGTCTGAGTTGGGTTTAAAGAATACGGCGAAATACAAAAAATCAGCTCGTACAGTCGGGGATGTGTTGGGTAAATATCATCCGCATGGTGATTCGGCCTGTTATGAAGCTATGGTGTTAATGGCGCAACCTTTTTCTTATCGTTATCCGTTGATTGATGGCCAAGGTAACTGGGGGTCGATTGATGATCCTAAGTCGTTTGCCGCCATGCGTTATACCGAGTCGCGTCTGACTCATTATGCTGAAGAATTATTGTCAGAATTGGGTCAAGGGACAGTGGAGTGGGTGCCCAATTTTGATGGCACATTAACAGAACCTGCATTATTGCCAGCCCAGGTGCCAAATGTATTGTTGAACGGCAGTACGGGTATTGCTGTCGGCATGGCGACTGATATTCCACCACATAATTTAAGTGAAGTGGTGCAGGCATGTTTGCATTTATTGAAGCACCCTAATGCAGGTGTGGAAACCTTGATGAAATGGGTACAAGGTCCAGATTTTCCTGGCGGTGCGGAATTGATTACGCCGCGGGCAGAATTTGCTCAGCTGTACCAAAAAGGCCAAGGGTCATTAAAAGTGCGGGCTACCTATGAGCGTGAAGATCAAGAGATTGTGATTACTGCGTTACCACACCAAGCGTCAGTTACGAAAGTGTTGGAACAGATTGCTGCGCAAATGCAGTCGAAAAAACTCACGATGGTGTCTGATCTGCGCGATGAATCGGATCATGAAAACCCAGTGCGATTAGTGATTACACCACGTTCTAATCGGGTCGATATTGATCGTTTGATGGCGCATTTGTTTGCCACTACAGATTTAGAGCGCAATGTGCGGGTTAACTTAAATATGATCGGCTTAGATGGCCGGCCAGCCGTGAAGAATTTATCGACCATTTTGTCGGAGTGGTTGGAGTTTCGCATTGAAACCACACGTATGCGTTTGCGTTACCTTTTAAACAAGGTTCTGCAGCGCTTAGAAGTACTTGAAGGCCTTATGATTGCCTATCTGAATATCGATGAAGTGATTAGGATTATTCGCGAGGAAGATGACCCTAAAGCTGAGTTGATGGCACGATTTCAGTTAACTGAGCTTCAAGCAGAAGCTATTTTAGACCTGAAGTTGCGCCATTTGGCCAAATTAGAAGAGATGAAGATTCGTGCGGAGCAAGATGAGTTGGCCGCGGAGCGTGATGCATTGCAGGCAATTTTGGCCGATGAAGCATTGCTTAAGAGCAAGGTGGCTGATGAATTAAAAGCCATTGAGTCGCGGTTTGGCGATGCGCGTCGTACTCAGATTATCGAGCGCGCAGAAGCAAAGGCGTTGCGTGAAGAAGAAATGATGCCAGCCGAAAGCGTTACGGTTGTGCTGTCTAAGTTAGGTTGGGTGAAATGTGCCAAAGGCAGTCAGGTTGATGGCGCAAGTTTGCAGTATAAATCAGGCGATGCTTATTTATGTGCGATTAACAGTCGCAGTAACTATATGACGGTTTTTCTGGATTCAACCGGTCGTGCTTATTCGTTGCTGACGCACCATCTGCCTTCCGCACGTGGTCAAGGTGAGCCGTTGACTGGGCGGTTTAATCTGCCGCGTGGTGAGTCATTTGTCACCATGGTTTCGGCACAGGCGGATGATTGGTGCGTCGTGGGTGCCGACAATGGCTATGCCTATGTCTGTCGGTTTTCCGATATGTTGAGCAAGAATAAAGCCGGCAAGGCTCAGGTGAAACTGGCCGAAAAAGAGCGGGTGTTGCGTCCATTGTTGACCGCAGACGACGCTGATGCACTATTAGTTTCGGTCACCAAACAAGGGCGTATGTTGGTCTTTCCGGTAACTGATTTGCCAAAATTACCGCGCGGCAAGGGTAATAAGACGATTGAAATTAAAACAGCAGATGCAAAAGCACGTCAGGATTATGTGGTGGATTGGACGATTGTGCGTCCAGAGTCGGAATTGTTCGTGCATGCCGGTAAGCGTTATTTGCGATTGCGTTATCAAGATTTGACGGAATACCAGGGTGAGCGTGCGCGGCGTGGCACCTTATTGCCGAACGGTTATCGCAAGGTGAGTCACTTAACACTGGATGCATAACCCAATGCAAAGTGATCACGATTGGATGCAGCAAGCCTTAAGCTTGGCGCAAAAAGGGCAATATACAACGCGTCCTAATCCATGTGTCGGTTGTGTGATTGTTAAAAATGAGCGTGTGGTTGGCGCGGGTTGGCATCAACAATCCGGTGGTCAGCATGCAGAAGTACTGGCGTTGGCAGATGCAGGTGAAAATGCTCAGGGTGCAACAGTTTATGTCACCTTAGAGCCTTGTGCACACCAAGGCCGCACCGGTCCATGTGCGCAGGCGTTGATTCAAGCAGGTGTTGCGCGTGTGGTGGTGGCGCTGCAAGATCCTAATCCGCGCGTCAACGGTACAGGTATCAGGCAATTAAAAGCTGCTGGAATTGTGGTCGAAACGGATGTGTGTGCAGCAGAAGCTGCTGCATTGAATCCAGGGTTTTGCACGGCAATGCGTCAGCAAAAACCTTATGTGCGTTTAAAACAAGCGATGAGTATTGACGGTCGGGTGGCGTTGTCCAATGGCCAAAGTCAGTGGATTACCGGGGCTGCAGCGCGATTGGATGTGCAGTATCTGCGCGCACGTTCAGCAGCTATTTTAACAGGCATTGCCACCGTATTGGCCGATGATCCACAGTTGACGGTTCGCGTGGCGGATTGGCCAGACCATGCCCAGCCTGAGGTCGAAATTCCTGCACCTATTCGAGGTATTGTCGATAAAGATTTGTCGGTACCGTTATCTGCGCAGGTTGTGCAAACAGCACGGGTAGTGCCAACTTGGGTGTTCTGTGGGCCACATGTGCCATCTACACAACGCCAAGCATTAGAAGCCTCAGGTGTGATTGTTAAAGTCTGTGAATTAGATGCAAACGGTCACGTGTTTTTACCTATGGTATTGGATTGGTTATACCAGCATGATTGTTTCGACATCATGATTGAATCCGGCGGTGGACTGGCCCAGGCAGCCTTTGATGCAGGCCGTATTGATGAGTGGTTGGTGTACGTTGGTAATAAGGTCTTAGGCGCTTGTGCACGGCCTATTTTGCCGATGCCAGAGCCCGTTAATTTAGCTGCGGCGCTGCAACCACGTTTAATCGATGCGATTGCGTTAGGCGATGATGTACGGTTGAGTTATCGCGTATATCACTAAAAGAATTTAAGGAGTCAGTAAAATGTTTACAGGGATTATCCAGGCCATTGGTAAAATCATGCAACGGTTAGATATTCAAGGCGATGTGCGTTTAGTGATCCGCACTAATGGCCTGGATTTGGTGGATGTGAAACTGGGTGACAGTATTGCCTTTAATGGCGTGTGCTTAACGGTTGTTGATAAAACAGAAGTTGCGTTAACGGTTGATGTTTCGGCGGAGACAATGCGCTGTACTTCCTTGGCTTACTTGGAGGAAGGCGCTGCGGTTAATCTGGAAAAAGCCTTGTTGCCAACCACGCGTCTTGGTGGGCATTTAGTGAGTGGGCATGTTGATGGTTTAGCCGAAATTGTTGCGATGGGTGAAGCTGCCCGTTCAGTTTGGTATCGGTTTCGTGTGCCGCAAGCGCTAGCTAAGTTCATCGCAGCGAAAGGATCTATCTGCGTTGATGGTGTCAGTTTGACGGTCAATCAAGTTGAAGGGTGTGAGTTTGAGGTTAATATCATCCCGCATACTTTGGATCATACGATTTTTCAGTATTACCAAGTGGGTCAGAAAGTGAATATAGAAGTCGATTTGGTTGCGCGTTATTTAGCGCGGTTTCATGAGTGCACTACTGCTCACGAATAAAACGTACCGGTACTGTGAATAGATAACCTTTGTTGCGAATCGATTTGATGAGGTTGTTTTGCGATTTGTCTTTCAACTTGTTGCGTAGGCGGGAAATTTGTACGTCGATAGCACGGCTTTCAACATCTTGCGTATCTAGGCCTAATACGGTAGCGATTTTGTCGCGATTAAGGACTTCCTGCTCTTTTATAGTGCCCCTAAATAATCGGACAGTATTTGCGAGTAGTGCTCCTTAAAGTGATATTATTTTTTAATTATTTAGGGAGATCGACATCATGAGTCAAAAGCGTCAAAAGTATCCGGCGGAGTTAAAAGCCCGAGTGGTAT
>CAZIIK010000114.1:0-5189 GCA_964539235.1 uncultured Gammaproteobacteria bacterium
TAACATTTTGCATGTGGCGTATCTCCTATTTTTGTTGACTTATTTTTGCTGAAAATAGACAACAGGATACGCCGCTTCACTCACACTGTCATACACCAGAAATTATCATAACTCTTTTTGGGCATATAGGATGGCCAAAGCGATTCTAGCCATTTTATTAGCTAGGGCGACGGCGACCTGGTTGTAAGCCTTTTGAGACCTGAGCCGATTAATCCATTGGCTATAACGGTCTACTTTATTCTTGGCATGACAGATTAATGCCCTGGCACCATGAATGAGCAGGGTTCTTAAATAGGTATTGCTTCGCTTAGAGATGCCCAAAAGCCGGTCTTTTCCGCCACTAGAATACTGCCTTGGAACCAGCCCTAAATAAGCTGAAACATGCCGGCCATTTTCAAAATGACTTGCGTCACCCAGCTGAGCATATAATGCTGTGGCAATGAGTGCCCCAACACCGGGAATACTGGCTAATAATCGGCATGACTTATACTGCTGACAGACCGCTTCAACCCGTCTGTCACAATCCTTAACCTTCTGATCAATCTGCTTGAAAAAATCCCATAAATCTCCCAACAGTTCCAAAGACAGTACCGATAGCCCACCCTGCCCCAATTCACCTGATAATATCTTGGGCATAGATTTTCTGGCATGACCAATCCCGATAGGCATCACCACGCCATATTCTGCTAACAAGCCCCTGAGACGATTGATCACAGCTGTGCGTTCTTCAACGTACCCTTGCCTGAGCCGATGCAAGGTTTGAATATCTTGTCGGGCTAAATCTTTGGGTTGTACAAATACCATGTTGGCTCTGGCCGCAGCTTCACATATGCCCTGGGCATCCTGGTAGTCATTTTTATTGGTTTTGACATAGGGGCGCACAAACTGAGGGCTAATCAATTTCACTTGATGTCCTAACTGACTCAGCACACGAAACCAATGATTCGACCCTGCACAGGCTTCCATCACAATCTCATCACACTTCAACTGGGCAACCACCCGAGTGAACTGCTTGCGAGACACTTTCTTTTGCAAAAAGCACTGACCGTGCTTATACACACCATGAAGATGAAATACATTTTTTGCGATATCAATACCGACTATACTAATATGGGACATAGGCCACTCTCCTATCTGTTAATAAATGGCAATTTTATTATGGCTCTTCTAGAAGCCTTAAGAAACGGGGGGGAGGTCCATACCATTGCATAACCTCATTAGCAGCGAACTTCATCGTTAAAATCTTCTTCAAAGCTTGTCCTCACGAAAGTGGGGGACCTCAAATAGTTCATCTATAATCGACCCCGGATCGTAGTCCGGGGCAGGCTTTTCTCATCAGATTTTGCCTTGAATTCCATCTGCTACTGAAGTGATGCAACAGCCTTCCAGACTTTAAAAGATAGTCACCCGTTGGACAGTTTGCTACGATACCCAACCCATGCCAATGAAACGGATAACAGCCATGCTACCCCGTGCACTCACCGAACTCTCCGGCGTTGGCAAAGCATTGGCTGAAAAACTCAATAAACTACATATCCAACACCCCCGCGATCTACTGTTTCACTTACCGCGCAACTACCAAGACCGCACGCATATTCATCCACTCAAGTACCTACATCATGACGCACAATGCCTGATCGAAGCAGATATCCAGCAAGTGCGCATCCAGTTTGGCCGCCGCCAAATGCTGCTCTGCGAACTGGCGGATGCACATGGGCATATCACCTTGCGTTTTTTCCATTTTAACCGGCACCAGCATCAGCAGCTGCAACAGGCCAGTCGACTACGGTGTTTTGGCGAAGTCCGCCACGGCACACAAGGCTATGAAATGGTGCATCCCGAATATTGGATAGTGGAACCTGGCCAAACCTTGACGTTAGAAACACGATTGACACCGCTGTACTCGATCACCGATGGCATTTCACAAAAACGCCTACGCAACCTGATTCAACAAGTGCTTGAACAAGTTAATGACACTGATTTACCCGATTTACTACCGGACACCTATCGCCAAGCGCACGGGCTGACGCCGCTATTGGATGCAATCCGTTATTTGCACCACCCACCGACTGACGCATCGAGAGATCAACTGTTCTCACACACACATCCGGCACAGTATTCATTGATCTTTGAAGAATTATTAGCGCACCGCCTCAGTCTGCGCCAACTCAGGCAAAAGCAACAGCAACATGCCGCACCTGCCATACACTCCTCTCAGCAATTGGCAGCGCAATTGATTCAACAGCTCCCTTTTGACCTAACTCACGCACAAACACGCGTGCTCAATGAAATTCGCACAGATCTGGCACAGCCGTTTCCCATGCTACGCCTCGTGCAAGGTGATGTTGGCGCAGGCAAAACCTTAGTCGCCGCCCTTGCCATGCTAGAAGCAGTTGAGCAAGGCTTTCAAGTCTCCTTGATGGCGCCAACGGAAATCCTCGCCACACAACACTATGAAAATTTTCAACATTGGCTGCAGCCTTTAGGTATTCGCATTGCCAAATGTATTGGCAAACAAAAGAAAAGCGAAAAAGATGCCCAACTGGCCGCACTCGCCAATGGTGAAATTCAGATTGCGATCGGTACACATGCCCTGATCCAAGATGCCGTTCAATTCAAACAACTGGCGCTGATTGTTATCGACGAGCAACACCGTTTTGGCGTCAATCAACGCCAAGCGCTGCAACATAAAGGCACAACAGAACAGCCACACCAATTGGTCATGACAGCCACACCAATCCCGCGTACATTAGCCATGACGGCTTACGCCAACCTCGATATCTCCATCATTGATGAACTGCCACCAGGCCGCACACCCATCACGACCGTTTTAGTCTCACAAAACCGGCGCGAAGAAGTCATTGAACGCGTCAAAGCAGCCTGCCAATCCGGCCGCCAAGTCTATTGGGTATGCACCTTGATTGAAGAATCTGAAGCCTTGAATTGCCAAAATGCTGAAGCCACGCTGGCATTACTGCAAACAGAACTCCCGGGCATCCCTGTCGGCTTGGTACACGGTCAAATGAAAGGCGAAACCAAAAGAACTGTCATGTCAGATTTTCAATCAGGTGATGTGCAAGTCTTGATCGCCACAACGGTGATTGAAGTCGGTGTCGACGTACCTAACGCCAGCCTCATGATCATTGAAAACCCCGAACGACTGGGTCTCGCACAATTACACCAACTACGCGGCCGCGTCGGCCGAGGCTCAACACAAAGCTTCTGCGTCTTGCTCTACCAACCGCCGTTGTCGACAATTGGGCGAGAACGTTTGCACATCATGCGTGAACATACTGATGGGTTTAAAATTGCCGAAGCAGACTTAAAAATCCGCGGCCCCGGCGAAATGCTCGGCACACAGCAAACCGGTGACATGAACTTTCAATTAGCCTGCCTAGTGCGCGATCAGCATCTATTGCCCAGCATTCAACACACCGCCGACCAACTGCTCACGCACCATCCAGAAAAAGCACAGGCCATTGTTACACGCTGGTTGGGTCGAAAATGGGAATATGGCAAGGTTTAAAAGATGCCCTACCGTGACGTAATCAACATCCACACAACTTACATGCTAGGATGCACCGCGCATCGATTTGACCCAATTTCCGATTATGTCGTTACCTAGCTACACATTTCTCACACAATTGTACCAACTGCCTTTTGTACAAACTGTCTACCTTTATGGTTCCCGTGCACGTGGTGATCATCAACCTCGCTCCGATATCGACATCGCCGTCTTAGCGCCTGATATTTCAACGCAAGATTGGCAACGCGTTTTGGACATCATTGAAGATGCCGATACGCTACTACCGATTGACTGTGTACATTATGATATGATCCAAAACCAAGGCCTTCGGTATAATATCAACCGCGAAAAGCAGGTGCTGTATGCCAAACCCAATTCAACACCATAATCTGGACATTTTAAATCAAGCATTGCAACGCCTTGGCGAAGCGCTGGCACACCCATTGGAAGAAGATGACATTGTGCTAGACGCTACTATTCAACGCTTCGAATTTTGTACAGAGCTATTTTGGAAAACACTGAAAAAATTTTTGGCTCACGAAGGTATTCAGGCCACCAGCCCGAAAGACACATTACGTCGCGCTTATCAAATCAAATGGCTGCAGGAAGAAACTGTTTGGCTAGACATGCTGAAAGATCGAAACCTAACGTCACACACCTACGACCAAGACGAAGCCATGAGGATTTATCAACAGGTCAAGCAATATCATCAAGCCATGCAACAAGTGGTTGAGACATTAACGATTCGTTTATCCGAATAAGACCTTTGCACGAACAGATTATCAATAGCAAACGGTCAGACATCAACGCCAAAAATAATGATGCACTAAAATCAACACCACACCTAAAACAGCAACCAACCCCATCCACTGCAACAACGTGACACGCGGGCGTGTGCGTTTATAACGTGCCCGCATATCTGCTTTCTTTTCGTCCATGACGAACTCCAATACATTAAGGTGCAGGCATCTTACTGGACCAACCCCAGAAAAGCGAACGCATTACCGACGTATCCTGAGCTAAATCAACCGCTCTATCATGACTCAACCCACACCAAAATTAGTTGTCACGTTAAATTAAATTTTATTCATATAAATTTATTGTTATCAGCCTTGTTCTGTGGTTGAATTTTCGCCCAAATGGCACAAGGATATATACCATTATGCGGGGCACAAGACGGAGAAACGCGCAGAAGAACTTGGTGGAAAAATAGGAAAATTACCCGCTGATCCCGAAACATTAATCCATGGCCTTGGAGAACGTGACGCCATTAGAATGCTCAACACAAGCATCGAAGGCATGCACATGAAACTAGATCTAGCTGGCATAGATCGCCCTCAGACACCTCTGAGAAACGCGGGCCTAGAACCACTAAAAAAAATATATCAAGAATTATATGCACTAACGCATAAAATGCGCGATGATCGCCACTCCAGTCACAGACCGCACACGGCCATGCCAGGCGACCGGGGCCATAGCAGGCGTCATGCTACTTCAAGCCCAGAACGCAAGCCTAACCCTAAGAGGGTACCCGAGAAGCTTCTGCCTTCGGTCAAGCCTTTGTTAAAGGCATTTTTCAGCATGCTACCGTAATGCACTCTACATTTGGATTTTTGATGCAAATTTGATCATCACAAGCCAAAAAGACTAATTTTCATGCAGC
>CAZIIK010000115.1:0-18082 GCA_964539235.1 uncultured Gammaproteobacteria bacterium
ACTTGATGGGTAGCGGTGCTGCATGAAAATTAGTCTTTTTGGCTTGTGATGATCAAATTTGCATCAAAAATCCAAATGTAGAGTGCATTACGGTAGCATGCTGAAAAATGCCTTTAACAAAGGCTTGACCGAAGGCAGAAGCTTCTCGGGTAACCTCTGAGCTTGTCGAAGGATGTCGAAGTCAAACTTGCCAAAGCAGCTAAAAACCATAATTGATGGATACCAGCCCACAAATGATAATGATTCTTATTTGCGTTGACTTCTAAACCACTTTCCGGAATAATAGCGGCTCGCTGAAAAAGGAGTGTGTCGCCGTGCAAATTTGTCCTGGCAAAAAATACCGCATCGTGGGTTACACGCCCGAATGTGCGAACAATTATCGCCATAAATTATTAGCTATGGGCTTCACGCCAGGAACGGTGTTTTCAGCATTACGGGTCGCACCTCTGGGTGATCCCATTGAAATAGAAATTAAAGGCTTTTTATTGTCGATTCGCCGTGCAGAAAGCCAAGTACTACGGATAGAACATTTACATGAGTGAATTCACGATTGGTTTGGTTGGTAATCCCAACAGCGGTAAAACCACATTATTTAATGCTTTAACCGGCAGTCGGCAGCGTGTTGGTAACTGGCCTGGCGTGACGGTTGATAAGAAAACCGGCCAGTTTCAACATGCAGATCATACTATTGATGTGGTTGATCTCCCAGGTACCTATTCCCTCAGCGTTGTAGAAGGTGATGGTTCCATCGATGAACGCATTGCTTGCGACTACATTCTCAGCGGTCAAAGTGACGTGATCGTCAATATTATCGACGCCAGTAACCTCGAGCGAAACCTGTATCTCACCACGCAATTACTCGAAATGAATATCCCAGTCGTGTTAGCCGTTAACATGATTGATATCTCGAAACAGCGTGGTATTAAAATTGATTTGGCCGCACTCACGCAAGCGACGGGCTGTCCAGCCGTTGGTCTGGTCGCGAAAAAACGACGTGGTTTGGACGCATTGAAAACGGCTGTTATTAATCGTGCGGGCCAGCCTAGCACCATGCCGCACTATCCAGAAAAATTGGCCACCATTATTGACCAATTGGCACGGCAGGTTCAGCATCCGCAGCAACGATATACAGAGCATTGGCAAGCCATTCGTTTACTGGAAAACGATGCCTTGGCACAGCAAAAATATGCCAATGACGCCCTCGTAAAAACGCAAGTGAAGCAATGCCAAGCCGAGCTGCAGCAACACTTCGATCTAGATGCTGAATTGGTGCTGGCCGACGCCCGTTATCAATTGATTGAACAATGGTTAACCCATGCACAAACACGCAGTAAAACCTCGAAAAGAACGTTTACCGCATGGATCGATAAACTGGTATTGAATCGCTGGTTGGGCTTGCCGATTTTCTTATTCATCATGTATTTAATGTTTGAATTTGCTATTACCATTGGCGGCGCGTTGCAACCGCTATTTGACCAAGGCTCCAGTGTCATTTTTATTCAAGGTACCACAGCATTAGGTCATGCCTTAGGCTTACCGGTTTGGATCACCGCAATCCTCGCGCAAGGTGTGGGTTTAGGCTTGAATACGGTACTGACGTTTATTCCACAAATTGGTGGCTTATTCCTCTGTCTTTGCTTTTTAGAAGCTTCAGGCTATATGGCGCGCGCGGCATTTGTCATGGACAAAGTGATGCAATGGGTTGGATTGCCGGGCAAATCTTTCGTTCCCTTAATCGTGGGTTTTGGCTGTAACGTCCCTGCGATCATGGCGACCCGTACGCTTGACAGCCAACGCGATCGACTGCTCACGATTTTTATGTCGCCATTTATGTCTTGTGGCGCACGTTTGGCTATTTTTGCAGTTTTCTCCGCGGCATTTTTCCCACAGGGTGGGGCGTTGATTGTGTTTTTGCTTTATGTCACCGGCATTGTTGTCGCCATTCTCACCGGTTTATTGTTGAAACTGACATTACTCAAAGGCGAACCTTCTCCTTTTGTGATGGAACTGCCGCCGTACCATATGCCCAGCATCAAAAATATTTTGCTGCATACTTGGCAGCGTTTGCGTCACTTTCTGTTCCGTGCCGGTAAGTATATTGTGCCCATTTGCATCATTATCGGCAGTTTGAATAGCATTCAATTGAACGGTCACATCGATCCACAAGGCAGCCAACAATCGATTCTGTCAGAAGTCGGACGTGTTGTGACACCGGTATTGCATCCGATGGGAATCGCTGAAAACAACTGGCCTGCTACTGTCGGTTTGATTACCGGTATTTTGGCCAAAGAAGTCGTTGTTGGCACATTGAATACGTTGTATACCCAAAACCAGCACAGCATTAATTACCAAGCCGAGCATTTCGATTTTTGGGCGGGCATTCGCCAGGCTTTTGCGTCGACTTACGACAGTCTGGCCAACTTATCTGGCAGCAGTTTTGCCAATCCATTCACTGCCAACGAAGCCGAACATAATATGAGCCACACGGCGATGGGTAATATGGTCGTCGCTTTTGGAACACCCTTAGCCGCCTTCGCTTTTATGTTATTCGTTTTGTTGTATGTGCCTTGCGTATCTGCCGCCGGTGCCATGGTGCGTGAAGCCGGTAAAATCTGGGCATGGTTATCAGTCGGTTGGAGCTTTATCGTTGCCTACACCTTGGCCGTTATTGTTTATAAAGTCGGCTACATCATGCATGAACCTTTAGAAGCCAACCTATGGATTGTGGCGATGTTGGCTGTCCTGCTCTTCACAATTCTGGCAATGAAAATTTATGCATTAAAAGGCGGCTTGAAAATCAGTCACGCCCCAGCTCAGTCTGGGTGTAAATCTCGTTGTGGAGGATGTCATTCATGTTAAGTCAGTTGTATCAATATTTACGCAATGTCCAAATCGCGCGTTTCGAACAGATTCAGCAACAATTTTCATTACCCAGCGCCATGCTCGATGCCATGCTAGAACATCTGGTCCGCACGAATAAGGTGTTGTGTTATCAACGCCATCAAGGTAATGTTGCAACCAATCGTGCACAGGATGTGTACTGTTTGCGCGGATAAAAACACGCGCAAGCTCTGCCAACTAATCCGAAGTTAACCTCGGATTAGTTAAACTCATTTGAAGTAGTGGTTCAGATTGGTTATTATTTTCATTAATCGATGACACGCAAAAAGTGATGACCATGCACTATACACGGTTAATGAAATTGGACCTGCCATCGAAGCAAAGTGTATTCTTATGGGGCCCCAGACAGACGGGCAAATCAACTTTTTTGCACGCGAATTTTGCGACTTCACACATTATTTCATTACTCGACACGGCTCTTTTCTTAGCCTATATCAAAACGCCACATTTGTTTCGAGAGCATATAGAAAGTCTACCCGAAGCGCTTAAACAGCAACCGATTATTGTGGATGAAATTCAGAAAATTCCACTCTTATTGAATGAAGTACATTATTTGATTGAGCGAGATCAACTAAGCTTTATTCTGTGTGGGTCTTCTGCTAGAAAACTAAAACAAGTTGGTGTGAATTTACTGGGTGGCCGAGCTTGGCGCATTGAATTTTTCCCGTTGGTTTCGCAGGAAATTCCAGATTTCAGCTTATTAAACGCGTTGTCCAAAGGGCTAATTCCATCGCATTATTTGGCCAGTCATGCCGAGCGACACCAGAATGCCTACATTGAAAATTATCTGCGTGACGAAATCCAAGTAGAAGGTTTGGTGCGCAATCTGCCAGCGTTTGCTAAATTCCTCGATGTCGTGGGCTATACACATGGAGGTTTGGTGAATTATTCCAATATTGCCAGTGATGTTGGTGTCAGCGGACATACCATTAAGGAATATTTTCAGATTTTGGTGGATACCTTGCTGGGGCGCATGATTTACCCGTATAGGAAAAAAGTATCTCGCCAGATTATCAGCAGTATGCCGAAATTTTATTTATTCGACGTGGGTATTGCTAATTTCCTTGCCAAGAAGACGATCACAACCCTGTCAGGTCAGGATGCCGGTGCGGCTTTTGAGCATTTTATTCTGATGGAATTAGTGGCGTACCGAGGCTTAAAAGAGAAACGTTTTGATATTCATTATTGGCGTACCAATTCGGGTTTAGAAGTGGACTTCATTTTGGGGCAAGGCGATGTGGCAATCGAAGTCAAAATTAGCCAGGAAGTGAAATTACCCATGTTGAATGGGCTGCAAGCCTTTATGCAGGAGCATCAGCCCAAACATGCAATCGTTGTGAGTCAAGACATCGCACCGCGTCATCTCCAGACACCACATGGCACGATTTATATTCTACCTTGGTCGGTCTTCTTGGCGCAGCTATGGAATGCTGATTTTATCTAGAGCCCAAACAGGCTGATCCTGCGGGCTTTATTCCACCATTCTGATATACTGCCGGCTTCGATTTATTTCAGCACCCATGGGTGCTGTTTCATTATCTGAGGCAACGCATGGAGAGTGCTGTGGTTGAAAACGAACAAGACCAAAAGAACAACGAGAATCAGGCGTATGATTCTTCTAGTATTAAGGTACTGAAAGGCCTTGATGCCGTTCGCAAACGGCCAGGTATGTATATTGGTGACACGGACGATGGCTCAGGCTTTCACCATATGCTCTTTGAAGTCGTTGACAACTCCATTGATGAAGCCTTAGCAGGTCACTGCGATACCATCCACGTCACCATTCACGCAGACGAATCTATTTCTGTGCGTGATAACGGCCGCGGTATTCCAGTTGATATCCACCCTGAAGAAAAACGCTCTGCGGCTGAAGTGATCATGACGGTCTTACATGCCGGTGGTAAGTTCGACAGCAACTCATACAAAGTGTCCGGTGGTTTGCATGGTGTCGGGGTTTCGGTAGTCAATGCATTGTCTGAAAACCTAGAGCTCACCATTTGGCGTGCAGGGCAAGAACACCGCCAAACGTATCATCTAGGTGAACCTGAGGCGCCGTTGAAAGCGGTTGGTGCGACTGATGCCCACGGAACGGAAATCCGTTTTCGCCCCAGTCATGAAATTTTTAACAACGTACTGACTTTTGAGTACGCCATTATTGCCAAACGTCTGCGTGAATTGGCCTTTCTAAATTCTGGTATTCGTATTCAGTTGGCGGACGAGCGCGATGAGCGTGAAGAAGTCTTTTTCTACGAAGGGGGTATTACCGCTTTTGTTTCACATTTAAACGCCAACCGAACCCACATTCATGAACACGTGGTCAGCGTTTCCACTGAAAAAGATGACATTACCGTTGAAGTCGCCATGCAATGGCATGATGGTTTCCAAGAAAGTATTTTTTGTTACACCAATAATATTCCACAACGTGATGGCGGATCCCATTTAGCTGGTTTCCGTGCTGCACTGACACGTACACTGAATGGTTATATCGAGAAAGAAGGTATTGCCAAAAAACAGAAAGTGTCCACTTCAGGTGATGATGCACGTGAAGGTCTGACGGCGGTATTATCGGTTAAAGTACCGGATCCAAAATTTTCCTCACAAACCAAAGACAAACTGGTTTCATCCGAAGTGAAACCCGTGGTGGAATCACTGGTTGCTGCAGCACTGAATGACTTTCTCCTGGAAAATCCCAGCGACGCCAAAAGCATTACCGCTAAGATTGTTGAAGCTGCCCGCGCCCGCGAGGCTGCCCGTAAAGCGCGTGAAATGACACGACGCAAGAGCGCTTTGGATATTGCCGGATTACCCGGAAAATTGGCCGATTGCCAAGAGAAAGACCCTGCTTTTTCTGAGTTATTTTTGGTTGAGGGTGACTCAGCCGGTGGCTCCGCGAAACAAGCACGTAATCGACGCACTCAGGCGATCTTGCCGCTAAAGGGTAAAATTCTGAACGTGGAAAAAGCGCGCTTTGACAAAATGCTCAGCTCTGCCGAAGTCGGCACACTGATCACCGCCCTGGGCTGCGGCATTGGTCGAGAAGAATATGACCCGGACAAACTGCGTTATCACAAAGTCATCATTATGACCGATGCCGATGTCGATGGTTCACATATTCGCACGTTATTGCTGACGTTTTTTTACCGCCAAATGCGGGAATTGGTTGAGCGTGGCCATATCTATATTGCTCAACCACCCCTGTACAAAGTAAAAAAAGGTAAACAGGAACAATACGTCAAAGATGACCCCGCATTGATCCAATATTTGATGCAAATTGCATTAGACGGCGCCAGTTTTTATGCCACAGAAGGTGCACCGCCGATTCAAGGTCAAGCATTAGAGGCTTTATTGACCGAATATCAACAAGTTGAAGTAGTGATCTCAAAATTAGCACGCCGTTACCCACTGCCTATCTTGCAAGAACTGGTATATTTCACTGCAGCACCCGCAGGGCAGTTTGATCAAGAAAAAACAGTGTCTGATTGGTGGCAAGGACTACAGACACAGCTTGCAGCCTACACGGATCAATCACGCAGTTTTAATTTATCGGTTACGCATAATACCGAAACCGGGATGTATATGCCGGTTGTCGACATCATCGAACATGGTATTCACACGCAATACCACATCCCTGCTGCATTTTTTCAGTCACCAGAATATCAACAGATGCGTGCACTGGGCGAAAAAATCCAAGATCTTTTTGTCTCCGGCAGCGCCAAAATCCAGCGCGGTGAACGCGCTAAAACCGTCACACGCTTCGCGGAAGTGGTTGAATGGTTAATGCAAGAAGCCCGTCGTGGCCAGATGGTCCAGCGTTATAAAGGTTTGGGTGAAATGAACCCGGACCAATTGTGGGAAACTACCATGGACCATGAAACGCGCCATATGTTGCAAGTGACAATTGCCGATGCCATGGATGCAGACAACTTGTTCACCACCTTAATGGGCGACCAGGTCGAGCCACGCCGTGACTTTATTCAAAGCAATGCATTGAACGTGCAGAACTTGGATGTCTAAATGGCTAAGCGACGGCTCACCGATCAACAACGCTGTCGCATTGCCCATAAGCAAAGAACCTTATTAGACGAACCGCTGGGTACTGAGCAGGAAGGCCTGGTGATTGCCCATTTTGGGCGCCAGCTGTCCATAGAGGATGAAAATGGCGCAATATTTCGCTGCTTTAGCCGACAAAATTTGGGCAGTCTAGTCACGGGTGACAGCGTACTGTTTCAACCGCACCTGACGCAGACTGGTACCGGCCTTATCTTGGCCCGCCAGCCTAGGCATTCCGTTTTGGTGCGACCAGACCCTTACAAACAACAACGTGATATTGTTGCCAATATCGATCAACTCCTATTGGTAATTGCGATTGAACCCGAACCGATTACCTATTACATCGACCAGTACCTAATGGTGGCACAGATCATCGGTATTCCTTGCCATTTGGTGATCAATAAAAATGATTTGCCGACAACACCAGCTATTAAAACAATCTATGAGCTTTACCAGTCGATTGGCTATACAGTTCTATCAACCAGTGCTGAGCGAGAATCAGGACTAGACGAATTGACGGCTATTTTGTCTAGACAAAATAGTATTTTGGTTGGTCAATCAGGCGTTGGGAAATCAACCTTGCTCAACCAACTCGTGCCGAATGCACAGGCCAAACAAGGAGAAATCTCCAGTGCCAATCAAAAAGGCAAACATACCACCACAACGGCGCAGCTGTACCATTTACCGCATGGCGGTAATTTGATTGATTCGCCTGGCGTGCGAGAATTTGGCATCTGGCACATTGCAGAAGCCGAACGGGCTCGCGGTTTTGTTGAGTTTTTACCTAAGCTTGGTCACTGTCGTTTCCGCGATTGTAATCACCTGGATGCACCGGGCTGCGCAATTCGGGCTGCGGTTGACCAAGGTGAAATCTCTTCGCAACGATATCAAAACTATCAACGTCTTATGGCACAAGCAAAACATGGATAAACAAATTGTACTGGGCTTTGACTATGGCCTAAAACGCATTGGCATGGCGATTGGCCAAAGCATTACCGGCACAGCTGCACCGCTGGAAACCTTGAATGTCTACGCAGAAAAAATCGATTGGCCAAGCTGTGATCGTCTCTTCAACAGCTGGAAACCCACTCATTTGGTTGTAGGTCTGCCAATCCCGGAGCGCAATATCGACCAAACGCTACTCAAAGCAGCCCGTGAACTTGCCGTAACATTAGCCAAACGTTATGCTCGTCCGGTTTATGGCGTCGATGAAAGTTTTACCACGCGCATGGCCAGACAATATTTACAAGAACGACATGGAAAATCCGCCAACCATCTCAAAGTCGATGGTATTGCAGCTTGCTTGATTGTAGAAAGCTTTCTACGCGAAGGTGGTGTTGCGTTGGCAGATGTAACGGATCATTGACTCAACATGGCAGCACTATGACAAAGAAAAATTACCTTCCGCCCAAACCAGCCCTTTGGCAAGGACGTGACGATGGCATTGCCCACGAAAGACTGTTTCAAAGCATCGAATGCTTAGACCTAAACACTAGTGTCACGCCGACCTCAACACAAAATGGTCGGCATTATGCGCTGCTAGGATTTTCCTGTGACCAAGGTGTGATACGCAACCAAGGTCGGCCTGGTGCCAAAAATGCTCCGGCTGCCATCCGCAAGCGCCTGGCTAATCTGCCACTGCATCAAACCGCTTCTGTGACTGATGTGGGTGATATTGTCTGTAGACGTTCTTTGGCAACCGCTCAGCAGCAGTTAGGCACAACCGTTGCAGAATTGTTAGAACAAGGTTACAGCCCTCTCGTCTTAGGAGGTGGTCACGAAACGGCTTGGGGCCATTTTCAAGGCATTGACGCTGCGGGTCTAAGTGAAGATATCGGCATTATTAACTTTGATGCTCATTTTGATCTACGGCCTTTATTAGCCGATGGTGATGGTTCATCGGGCACACCATTCCTCCAAATTGCTGAGCAACAGCAGGCCAAACAACGCGATTTTAATTACCTCTGCTTAGGCATACAGCCATTGGCAAACACGCGCTCATTGTTTGAAACCGCAGAAGAATTCGGCTGCCAATATATCTTGGCGGAAGATTTTTATTTGCAGGATCAAGCCGACATTATGCGTATGATTCAACGTTTTCTTGATGCACATTCGCGTATTTATCTCAGTATTTGCCTGGATGTGTTTTCAGCGGCACATGCTCCAGGTGTCAGCGCACCACAGGCATTTGGTCTGCTGCCACAACATGTATTATTTTATCTGCGCATGATCGCGCATTCCGGCAAAGTCGTCAGCATGGATGTGGTGGAGCTCTCGCCACCTTTTGATCGTGATGACATTACCGCCACGTTGGCAGCACAACTGCTACTGGAATACATCTCGTCAACACCGGGAATTGCCTGATGACCACACAACGCTTTAATCATTTCCATGCAGCGACATTGGATGCTCAGGCAACCGATGACTTTGGCTGTATCCATGATGCTGAAATGGTGGTGGAAGCCGGTAAAATTGCCTGGATTGGTCCAGCCAAGCAATTACCCGACTGCTATCGCGGTTTGCCAACCGAAGATCTGGGAGGACATTGGATAACACCCGGTCTGATCGATTGCCATACACATATTGTTTATTCTGGCCATCGCGCCCATGAGTTTGAAATGCGTCTCAATGGCAAAAGTTACGCGGAGATTGCCCAATATGGTGGCGGCATTGTGTCAACCGTGGCGGCAGTTCAACAAGCGGAACCGATGCAACTACGGCAGGAAGCTGAAAAACGCTTAGATGCCATGATGGCGCAGGGTGTAACCACTGTTGAAATCAAATCGGGCTATGGCCTCGACCTGGCAAACGAGCTCAAAATGCTCAGTGTTATTGGCGAACTGGCCCAGCGCCGTCCAATCAATATTCATCCAACGTATTTGGCGTTACATGCTTTGCCGAAAAATGTGACTGATGCACAGATTTATACCGACAGCGTTATCAATGAATTTTTACCGGCGGTTCATATGCAAGGTATTGCCACGGCAGTCGATGTTTTCTGTGAAAAAATTGCGTTTAGCGCTACTCAATCGCACCGGGTATTACAAGCGGCACAACAACTCGGTTTTGACCTAAAAATACATGCAGAACAATTGTCGGATCAAAAAGGCGCCGCAACGGCCGCCAAACTCGGTGCGTTGTCGGCTGATCATTTGGAGTATCTCAGTGAAGCCGGTGTAGCCGCCATGGCAGCTGCTGGAAACACAGCTGTGCTGCTACCCGGCGCATTTTATTTTCTACGTGAAACGCAATTGCCCCCGATTGATTTATTACGCAGTTATCAAGTGCCTATGGCCATTGCGACTGACTGTAATCCTGGCAGTTCGCCCACAACCGCTCTGCCATTAATGCTGAGCATGGCTTGTCAGTTTTTTGGTATGACGCCAGTGGAAGTATTACGTGGGGTGACCATTGAAGCCGCTCGTGCGTTAGGTGTGGCTGAGCAACGCGGTTCGCTCACACCTGCAAAAGAGGCTGACTTTACCGTGTGGGACATCCAATCGCCGGTGGACTTGGCGTACCATTTTGGCGAGAATCGCTGCCTTAAAACATTTCACCAAGGACAGTGTTGCTATGCAAAATCGTCATGATCCCTCTCGTGTAATCCACGCGCCTCACGGCACTCAACGCAGCTGTAAGAGCTGGTTAACGGAGGCAGTGCTCCGCATGCTAATGAACAACCTCGATCCTGAGGTGGCTGAGATCCCATCCGACTTGGTAGTGTACGGTGGCATTGGTCGAGCCGCCCGCAACTGGGCATGCTATGACAAAATCGTTGCCATACTCCAAACATTGGAAGATGAAGAAACGTTACTGGTGCAATCTGGTAAACCCGTCGGCGTATTCAAAACCCATGCAAACGCACCGCGCGTATTAATTGCCAACTCAAATTTGGTGCCGCATTGGGCGAATTGGGAACATTTCAACGAACTCGATCAAAAAGGCCTGATGATGTTTGGCCAAATGACAGCGGGTTCTTGGATTTATATTGGCAGCCAAGGCATTGTGCAGGGCACCTATGAAACCTTTGTGGAAATGGGACGGCAGCATTACAACGGCAGCTTAAGTGGTAAATGGATCTTAACCGCTGGTTTAGGTGGCATGGGCGGTGCCCAGCCACTGGCAGCGGTGATGGCTGGCGCTTCAATGTTGGCAGTTGAATGTGATCCCACGCGCATCCAAAAACGTTTAGACACGGGTTATTTAGATGCACGTGCAGATTCATTAGATGAAGCTTTGCAGTTAATTGAAGATGCCTGTGTCAAGGACCAACCGCTTTCCGTTGGTTTATTAGGCAACGCCGCCGACATCTACCCCGAATTGATTCAACGCGGTATTCGCCCAGATGCCGTGACGGATCAAACCAGTGCTCATGACCCATTGAATGGCTATTTGCCGGCAGGGTGGTCATTGGAAAAAGCTGCAACGCTACGCCATGAAGATCCACAAGCAGTTGTTGCCGCAGCAAAGGCATCCATGGCCATTCAGGTTGAGGCTATGCTGGCGTTTCAACGCCAAGGTATTCCGACGTTTGATTACGGCAATAACATTCGTCAGATGGCACTGGAAGTGGGTTGCACGCAGGCCTTTGATTTTCCAGGCTTTGTGCCAGCTTATATCCGACCGTTATTCTGCAAAGGGATTGGCCCGTTCCGCTTTGCCGCCTTATCCGGCGACCCAGAAGACATCTTTAAAATGGACGCCAAAATCAAAGAATTGATTCCAGATGACCCGCATTTGCACCACTGGTTGGATATGGCAAAAGAGAAAATCCACTTTCAAGGCTTACCCTGCCGTATTTGTTGGATTGGCTTGGGTGACCGCGCACGGGTAGGTGTCGCCTTTAATGAAATGGTGAAATCTGGCGAATTAAAGGCACCGATCGTTATTGGTCGCGACCATTTGGATTCTGGATCCGTGGCAAGTCCCAACCGAGAAACCGAAGCCATGAAAGATGGTTCCGACGCTGTTTCGGATTGGCCTTTATTGAATGCATTGCTGAATACCGCCAGTGGTGCCACTTGGGTCAGTTTGCATCATGGTGGTGGTGTCGGCATGGGTTTTGCCCAACACGCCGGCATGGTGATTTGCGCCGATGGCACTGATGCAGCGGCTGAACGTTTGCAGAATGTATTGACCAATGACCCAGGTACAGGCGTCATGCGCCACGCAGATGCTGGGTATGACGTTGCCATTCAATGTGCGGCTGAAAATAACCTCAATCTCCCCATGGTCAATCAAGGATAATTGTCATGACAAAAATGTTAGAAGTCGGGAGTGTTGACCTGACGATTTGTCGGCAAGCATACCAAGGCCCTATTGCTATTCAGCTGAGTGATACCGACTGGCAGAATGTACAAACTTCAGCTGATTTGGTCGAAAACATTAAGCAATCCGGCAATACGGTGTATGGCATTAATACCGGTTTTGGTGCGCTGGCACACCAATCTATTGCTCATGACCAGTTACAGGCTTTACAAGAAAACATTGTCTTATCACACGCGGCTGGCGTCGGTGAGCCGTTGCCTGCAGGTGTTGTCCGTTTAATTTTATTGTTAAAAATCAACAGTTTGGCCCAAGGCTATTCCGGCATTCAGCCACAGACACTGAAAGCCCTAATTGCACTGTTGAATGCTGATTTATTGCCAGTAATCCCAGCCAAAGGTTCTGTCGGTGCATCAGGGGATTTAGCGCCTTTAGCTCATATGGCCGCCGTTTTAATCGGTGTTGGCGATGTTATACAACAAGGTCAACGCCTCAGTGCTGTAGAAGCACTCGACCAGTTAGAGATGAAACCTATTACATTGCAAGCCAAAGAAGGCCTGGCGTTACTCAATGGCACACAAGTTTCGACGGCAATTGCCATTGGTGCATTACTGCAAACTGAAACCTTGTTCCACAATGCAATTGTGGCAGGCAGCATGAGTGTTGAAGCCGCAGCCGGTTCCTTCAAACCATTTGATGCACGCATTCATCAAGTTCGTGGTCAGTTGGGTCAACAACAAGTGGCGCAATGGTACCGGGAATGGTTAACCGAAAGTGAAATTAACAGCAGTCATGCCGTCTGTCAGCGAGTACAAGATCCGTATTCCTTACGTTGCCAACCACAAGTCATGGGGGCTTGTTGGGATACCTGGCAACATGTTGCACAGATTCTTGTGCGCGAAGCCAATGGCGTGTCAGACAATCCATTGTTGTTTCCGGACAACGGCGACAGTATTTCTGGCGGTAATTTTCATGCGGAACCCGTGGCCATGGTGGCAGATATGTTGGCATTGGTGTTGTCAGAAATTGCTGCCATGTCAGAACGCCGCATCGCATTGTTAATCGATAAACATTTCAGCGAATTGCCTGGGTTTTTGGTGAAAGAAAGCGGATTAAATTCTGGTTTTATGCTGGCACATGTCACGGCCACTGCGTTGGCCAGTGAAAACAAAGCCCTGGCCACACCGCGCTGTGTCGATAGCATGCCTACATCGGCCAACCAAGAAGACCATGTCAGCATGGCCACTAACGCCGCGCGCAGATTGCTTGAAATGGCAGAAAATAGCACTTACGTGGTGGCCATTGAATTATTGGCTGCTTGCCAAGGTGTCTCTTTACGCGCACCTTTGCAGACCACGCAACCTTTGCTGAAAATTTTGACACGGGTTCGACAACAGGTACCGGAATATACACAAGACCGTTATTTCGCACCGGACATCGAAGCCATTTATCAGTTGATCGTGAATACCGATCTGCGCGCACAACGGACCTAATATCTAATGAAAAACCAAAGTCTGACCTTAAGCCACGAAACTATTCACCCTGGCGAGCAGGTCTCTTTGGCATTGCCGTTACCGGAACTGTTTAGTTGTGCTCCCATGTATATGCCGATCAAAGTGGTCCACGGCAAACAGGCAGGGCCATGCTTATTGGTCACTGCAGCTATGCATGGCAATGAGCTCAATGGCGCTGAAATTATTAATCGTTTGTTACAGTCCAATAGTGTTAAAAAACTCAAAGGCACACTGATCGCTGTACCAATTATGAATGTTTATGGCTTTATCAATAAAAGTCGAACATTACCGGGCGGCAGCGCTTTGGGCACGAGTTTTCCTGGTAGTGCCCAAGGTTCACATGCCGCACGTCTGGCGCATGTCTTCTGCACGGAAATTTTCCAACTGGCAGACTATTGCATTGATCTGCAAACCGGTTGGTTAAACCATTCCAATTTACCGCAAATCTTTGTCACAGATGATCATACAACCGAACTTGAGTTGGCACATGCATTTGGTGCTCCGGTGATCTCCGAAGTCAGTGCACCCAAAGGTTCTTTGCGGGCCCATGCCAATCAAGTTGAAACGCCTTATCTGGTTTATGAAGCGGGTGAAGCCCTGCGGTTTGACGAGTCGGCCATTCGTATGGGTATGAAAGGTGTGATCAATGTTATGCGGCATATGGGTATGCTGCCTCGTTCCCACAAAACGCAAACAACACATAAATCTTTACTCATGCGGGATACCCGTTGGATTCGATCGCCGACCAGTGGCATCAGCTATTCCACTATTAAACTGGGTCAACAGGTGGAAAAAGGCGAACAATTAAGCGTCATTAAAGACCCTTTTGGTGCTGGACCTAGTGTGCCAGTGCGTGCACCCTTTTCGGGTATTGTCGTTAGCGTTAATCACTTACCGCTGGTCTATGAAGGTGTGTCATTATTTCAGCTGGCGACCTTTGAACGACTGTCGTTTGCCGCCACACATATTGAAGATTGGATTGACGATTCCGATAACCAGGCGGAATAAATACCATGCAACCCAAACAGCAATCGATTAGCGACTTAGGCATTTTTATTTGGGCGATTGCAGCCGTTTTCTTTCTCTATGAATTTTTTCTCCGAACTTTTGTCGGGTCGCTTGCACAACAGTTGATTCAAGCACTGCATTTAAATATCACACAATTCACCCTGATGGGTTCTGCTTACTACTTAGCCTATGGATTGATGCAAATGCCTGTTGGTGTGTTGGCCGATAAATTTGGGGTTAAGCGCATTATGGTATTTGCAACGTTAACCTGTGCCCTGGCAACTTTTTTGTTCGCCCATGCAAATGGTTTTACTGAAGCTTTGTTGGCGCGCTTTTTGATGGGATTTGGATCTTCTTTCGCCTTTGTCTGCCTATTAGTGATTGCATCTAATTGGTTCCCCATCCGCTTTTTTGGTTTCTTTGCGGGGTTATCGCAATTTATTGGCACCATGGGCCCTGTCTTGGCTGGCGGCCCTCTCATTGCCTGGTTAGCCGACAGTCATATCAATTGGCGTTTAGCCCTCAGCGGTATTGGTGGTTTTGGCATTGTATTGGCGATTTTGTCGGCCTTGTTTGTCAAAAGTAAACCTAAAGGCCACAAACACACCTTGCGTGTTTTGCATAAAACTGAACCATTGCTGACACGCTTAAGCCGGCTATGCAAAACCAGGCAAGCTTGGGCGATTGCCATTTATTCCGCCAGCGTTTACGTCTCTATTGCCGTTATGGCAGCTGCTTGGGGAACCGATTATTTACAAACCATTGGCCTCTCGCAACAAGATGCCGCCACAATGATGTCGATCGCTTGGATTGCCTACGCCATTGGTTGCCCAGGCTTTGGTTTTTTGTCTGACTTGATGAAACGGCGGAAACCTTTTTTAGTACTATGCGCGGCATTGGGCGTATGCAGTATGTCGTTGATTGTTTATGGCCACTTCACCCACCTCACGATCTATGAAATATTATTTTTTATGCTGGGATTGGCAGCCACCGGGCAAAATATAGGCTTTGCCGCCATTGCAGAACACAGTCGACCGGATACAAAAGCCATTGCCTTGGGACTCAACAATGGTCTAATTACACTGTCAGGTGCGGTTTTTCCAATTGCGATCGGTTATTTGATTGCCATCGCGCAAGGCGATAGCAATGCTCAGCATGTATCGGTCCATGCGTTTGTGATTGGCTTATCTTTACTACCCGCTGTCTACGTAATTTCACTGTTGGTCAGTCTATTTGCCTGCCAAGAAACCTACTGTAAGCCACAGAAAGGCGTGATTGTGTTGGAAGGATAAGGCGGCCTCATAAGGGCAGTAGCCACAAACAGCGAAAACGCTATTTGTGGCTAACCAAATGGTATCGTCACGCGTTTCTTGCTGTGAAAACTGGGAAAATTCAGAATCTAGCAAGCAAACGTCTAATATCAATTATCTTCCCAAAGAACTGGCTATCTAACACCGCATCTTGAATATCACCTATATAGAATAATATGGGCACAATTGACATATTTTTGGGCTTTGCGATCCGACTCAGTTTTTCTGCCGCGTCATCAATCACCTTTGTTGTAATGATGGTCCGTGTGAATTTGATTTCGCATAGATATAAAACACCTTGCCTCGTTTGTACGAGATAATCGATTTGACAGCCTTTTGCCTTAGTTGTCTTTCTTTGGAAAAAAGGGCCATCACAAATGACTTCGTCCGGGTATATGCTCATAAGCGCTAAAATGGCTTGACGATTATTAAGCATTAAATTTTCAACCTGCAATCTCATAATGCCTGACCAGTTAGGTAGTGCACTCAACGAACTCAAGCTGAATGGGGTATGTTTGATTTTCGGTACGATCGGCCGTATATATTTTGTGTAAAATCTAATGTAGTTATCGGACAACCGATATTGGCTCAGCTTAGCAAAATTGCCTGTCCGTAGGTTCCAGGTAAAATCCCTGGTAATAAAGCCCGATACATAGAGTTCATCCAGATAACTGGTGAGTAAGCCACCGCTGCTTTTATCCAGCTTGTCTAATATTTCGTTACGTAATAGATTGTGCTGACATAAAGTTAGAATTATTTTGTGGTATACCTCACTATCACGCTCTAGCATCGAAGAAAAAATATAGTCGTAATCATTGAAAAGTAACCCACTGGGCATAAAGCAAAGCTTCTGTATATTTTCCTCAGCGGGTAATTTAGGGTTAATTTCTTCTAAATATTTTGGAATCCCACCCGTCACCGCTAGCATTTTGAATTTTTCATAATCAGAAATGTGGCTATCTTTGTCGGTCCAGTACTGATTACAATCTGCCAGTGGCTGCTCTTGCAGACGAAGCTTAACCGAAATCCTACCATAGAAGCCTTCATGCCTGAGTAAATTTTGCTCAACCCAATGGGAAACTGAACCGCATAAAATGAGTACTAAGTTTGGATTCTGTTTGAAATCCATATCCCAGGCATTTTTAAGCTTCCCCAAGAAGTTGGCATCGTATTGACCCATCCAGGAAATTTCATCCAATAAAACAACAACCTTGCCTGTTTGAGTTTTAGAAGATAAAGCATGGAATGCTTCTAACCAATCGGCAAAAAAGCGGTGTTTAGTATCCTGAAAGTAAGCTTCAAACCTCTGGTGAAAGGCTTGCAGCTGGTCACCATTAGTTGTGCCTTTTCCTGGATATAGCCCTTCAAAAAAGTAGAAATTACAGTCTTTACCAAATTCCTGCGCCAACCGACTTTTGCCGACCCGGCGCCTACCATAAATGACAACTAAACTAGCCGATTGTTTAGCCCACAAGTCTCGTAATAAATTCAGCTCTTTCTGGCGACCAATAAATACATCACCCACGAGGCTTGCCTCAAAATGACTGCCTAAGACATCGATATACAACAAGTAGCCAAAAACGGCTAAAACGCTATTTGTGGCTACTTTAGACTTTTACATCATTTAAGCACTGGCAAGATTTTGAGCCAAAATCAATCAAAATGATTAAATATTAATCAATAATATGACTAATCCGCTGGGGTTGTTTTAGATTCTTCCGCTAGTGTCTTCATAGTCTCTTTGAGCATATCAAACCACTTGAAACTTCCTGCTGAAGCAGAATCAAATTTATCAAGCGGGTACATAAGTCCCGAGTCGAGCAGGCGCACGATGGCATTTGCTTTTTGTAATCGTATATCCACAAATACCTGATTATTGCGGTGGCATGATTTAGATGCTGTCCGAAAATGGGTATTTTTCTTGTTATGCATTCAAACAGATGCGGATTTTTGGGATGTGCAGGGTCATAATACCGATTTGTCACGTGATATGCAGCACACAAGCCATGGAAAAGGTATACCCGAGTGATTTGA